>NZ_JBLWYT010000010.1:0-97735 GCF_048381975.1 Hwangdonia sp.
ATTAAAATCAAAAAAAGACCTAACCAATAAAAAGAATTATACTTTAAACATTCCCAACTTAAAAAATGGCATGTATTATTTAAAGGTAATAACAGAAAAACATACCGAAGTACACAGAATACTTGTAGACCGCTAAAAGTAAGTGGTTATCAGTAAAACGAAAAAAGCCCTATAATTTCTTTTTAAAAAATTATGGGGTTTTTGTTTGGGTTTTTTAATATAAACTGAAAGCTTAATAATAGTTGTTCGCAATACCTATATTTGCAGGCATAACAAATAAATGAAAAAACTAATTTACATATCAATTCTGTTTTTAATTTTTGCTTGTGATAGTGAAAACGCAAACGACTGTTTCCAAAAAATGGGAAGCCTTATTCAAAAGGAAATAACCGTTGATGCTTTTGATAAAATATTGGTGAATCGCGATATTGAACTAATCGTTAAAGAAGGTCCAACCCAAAAAGTAAGTATTGAAACCGGAGAAAATTTATTGAACGATGTTACGGCGACCGTTGTTGATGGCAAACTAACACTTACCGATAATAATAGTTGTAATTATGTACGCGATTATGGGGTAACAAAAGTATATATTACATCGCCGAATCTTACCGAAATACGCAGTTCCACGCAATACGACGTAAGGTCAGACGGGGTTTTAAGCTATCCGAATTTAACCGTTTTATCCGAAGATTACAGCGCGCCAGACACCTTTACCAATGGCAATTTTAGACTTCAAATTGATAATAATACCTTCACTTTGGTTTTTAATAACCTATCGAATTGTTTTATCTCTGGAAAAACCAATAGCCTAAATATTACGTTTGCTGCCGGAACATCGCGTTTTGAAGGTCGCGATTTAATCGCTCAACAGGTTGGTATTTGGAATAGAAGCTCAAACGATATGATTGTAAATCCACAGCAATCCATAAAAGGAAAAATATCTGGGACTGGTAATGTCATCGCTGTAAATAAACCTGGAACAGTCAATGTGGACGAACAATACAAAGGCCGATTAATTTTTGAATAAATTTTGGTTACATGTCATTTCTAAAGCAAGACATATAAATCGTTAGAAATCTTATAAATAAATTAAATTGCCTTAGTTTGAAATGGTTTCGAATAAATTTACCGACTGTTTCGCTATTTCCAATTCTTCATTTGTTGGGATTACCAATATTTTAACTTTCGATGTTTCGGTGTTAACGGCTTTTAAGCTTTTGGGTCTGCAATTGTTCTTTTCCGCATCTAATTCAATACCTAAAAAATCCATGTTTTTACAAACATGTTCCCTGATAAACTGTGAGTTTTCACCAATGCCTGCGGTGAACACAATGGCGTCCAATCCGTTTAAAACGGCTGCGTAACTGCCTATGTATTTTTTTATGCGGTACACATTCATTTCCAATGCCAATTGACAAGCTTTATTGCCTTTTTCAGCTTCTGCTTCAATATCCCTTAAATCGCTATAACCCGTTAAACCAAGCATACCACTTTTCTTTTGTAGTAAGGTATTTATTTCGGTTAAACTGTAATCGTATTTTCTGGCTAAATAAAAAATGATGGAAGGATCAATATCACCAGAACGGGTGCCCATAATCAGGCCGCTAACGGGCGAAAAACCCAAAGAATGATCAATGCTTTTTCCGTTTTTTACAGCCGTCATACTACAGCCATTTCCTAAATGAATAGTGATGATTTTTGACTCCTTTTTCTCTAAATATTCAATCGCTTTTTCTGAAACATATTTATGACTTGTGCCATGAAACCCATAAACACGAATGTTGTGCTTTTCCGAAAAATCGTTTGGAATGGCATATTTATAGGCGTAGTCGGGAATGGATTGATGAAATGCCGTATCGAAAACCGCCACTTGTTTCGCCTTTGGAAAAATGGTTTCGGCAACCTCAATACCTTCTAAATTTGGAGGATTGTGCAAAGGCGCCAATGACGATAATACTTTTATTTTGTCTTTTACCGCCTCCGTGATTTCGGTGGTATTGCTAAAATGACTTCCGCCATGTACCACGCGATGCCCAACCATATGGATGGCGTCGGTAGATGCAATAATCCCCGTATCTTTATGTAAAAGTTGTTGGGCCAAAAGCTCTAAGCCTACTTTATGATTTGGAATATCTTCTATAGTTTCAATAGTATGTTTATCGGTTTTGAATTTGAATTTAGCATCGGTAAACCCAATACGTTCAATTAAACCAGAACACAAAATGATTTCTTCTGGCATTTGAAACAGTTGAAACTTTAATGAGGAACTTCCGGAGTTTAAAACTAATACTTGCATAAATTAAAGGTCTTGTGCTTGTATGGCGGTTATTATTACGGTGCTGTAAATATCGTCGGCAGTACAGCCGCGGCTTAAATCGTTAACAGGTTTGTTAAGGCCTTGTAACATGGGGCCGATAGCCAATGCACCGGTTTCACGTTGTACGGCTTTATAGGTGTTGTTTCCCGTGTTTAAATCTGGGAAAATAAGCACGCTTGCTTGTCCGGCAACATCAGAATCCGGTAATTTACTTTTTCCAATGCGCATATCTACGGCGGCATCGTATTGGATGGGGCCTTCAATTTTTAAATCCGGCACTAAATTTTTAGCAATTTCCGTGGCTTTTCTAACCTTATCGACTTCTTCACCTTTTCCGGATGCGCCAGATGAATAGGACAGCATCGCCACTTTGGGTTCAACACCAAAATTTTTGGCTGTTTTAGCCGATGAAATAGCAATTTCAGCCAACTGTTCGGCATTGGGGTTTGGGTTAATGGCACAATCGCCAAAAATAGAAACGCGATCTTCCAAGCACATAAAAAACACGGACGACACAATATTTACACCGGGTTTGGTTTTTATAAACTGTAAGGCTGGTCGCAACGTGTGAGCGGTTGTGTGCAATGCTCCAGAAACCATGCCATCGGCGTGTCCTTTGTAAATCATCATGGTAGCGAAATACGACACATCGGTCATGGCATCTTTGGCCATATCCAAATTCACATCTTTATGTTTTCTAAGTTCATAAAAAGTGTTTACGTAATCATCAAAATGAGGCGATTTAATAGGCGAAACAATATTAATATCCTCAATATTTAAGGCAATATCGAATTTTTTAATACGTTCTTTTATCTTTTCCTCTTCACCAATTAAAGTAATGTTTACCACTTGTGCATCAATTAATCTTGCTGTGGCGCGTAGTACGCGTTCGTCGTAACCTTCGGGCAGTACAATGTGTTTTTTGTCTTTTAAAGCGCGTTGCAACAAATTATACTGAAACATTCTTGGTGTGAAAATGTCGGATTCAAAGGTGATTAAATCCTCCGATAACTTATCGGTATCAACATGCTTTTCAAAGGTTGCAATCGATGTGGTAATCTTATCGATGTTTTCAGCGTATATTTTAGATTTTATTTTTCCAATGGTATTGGTCACGTGGAAGGTGCCTTCTTTGGCGCTAATTATGGGCACCACGCTTGAAAGCCCTTCAATTAATTTTAAAATCGGGTCTTCGGGAATTAAACCACCGGTTAAGATAATACCGGATATTTTTGGATAATTTTTAGAGATGTTGGCTTGTAGGGCGCCTAAAATTATGTCGGCTCTATCGCCTGGAGTAATCACTAAAGCATTCTCTTTTAAGTGCGTTAAATAATTGCGCAATTGCATAGCGCCCACACTAAAGTTGTCTATTTGGTTGTTAATTAAATCTTTGCCAAAAAGGATGTTACCGTCTAGTTTTTTAAAGATTTCTTTTAAAGTAGGGCTCGCCAAACTTTTAATTTTCGGAATAACGCTAATATCGGTACCGTTGTTAATTCGGTTTTTTAGTTGGGTTTTTAAGTCGGTAAGATAATCCGGATTGACTTTATTGGTCATTATCGATAACACATCCACTTCTTCTTTAAAAGTATCGTGGGCCAACTGCACATTGTCCACAATTTCCTTTATGTCTTTTCCATCGCCTTGTGATACAATAATAACCGGTAATCCCAGATTTTTGGAAATTAGAATATTAATATCCAATTCTAAACTGGAATTTTCATGTGAAAAATCGGTACCTTCAACCAATACAATATCGAAGCGCTCTTCCAGGTATTTATACTTTTTAATGATTTCGTCGATAACCTCGCCAGATTTTCCTTGGTTGTATAAATCAAGTACTTCGTTTCGGGTATAAACATACGTTTTTTTGTAGTTGATATCGATGTCAAAATATGAAATCACGGTGTTGATGTGATTGTCCATTTCGCCATCTTCGGTATCTTCTATAATGGGTCGAAAATATCCAACCTTTGCCGTTTTTCCTAAAAGCATGCGCATTAAACCAAGTACGGCAACAGATTTTCCGCTGTTGGGTTCAATAGTCGCTACATAAATTCCTTTACTCATTTTTGATTATTTTTTGCGTTGCAAAGATAGTTCATTGCTTCCTTGAAGAAAGATGATTTTTGTCATGCTTTTAAACTATAAACCATCAAATTCAAAACCATATAAACCGAAATGACCGTTTAAAAGTTATTCGGCGGTCAATTCCCGAAACAAACTCTCCAAACTCGCATTTTTTTGATTGAGTTGAAGAATTTTTAACTTGTTGTCGTGCGCAAAATCAAAAACGTAAGAGCGCATATCTTCGGTAGTTTTAAAAGTGATTTCGTAAACAAAACCATAAGTGTTTACCACACGTTCAGCTTTGGGGAGTTTTAATAAAAAGGCATCTTCAACACGGTAATCAAACTCTACGATAACGGTTTGTTCTTTACCTTCACGAAGTTCTTTTAGCTTTTTGTCGGCAACAATTTCACCTTTATTGATAATAATCACGCGGTCGCACATGGCTTCAACCTCTTGCATAATGTGGGTGGATAAAAACACGGTTTTTGTTTGGCCAATGTTTTTAATAAGGTTTCTAATATCTATAAGCTGGTTGGGGTCTAAACCCGTTGTGGGCTCGTCTAAAATCAACACATCGGGGTCATGCAACAAGGCATTTGCTAAACCCACACGTTGCCGATAGCCTTTGGAGAGTTGCCCAATTTTTTTATGTACTTCGGGTGTTAAACCTGTGAGTTCAATAACTTCGGCAATACGTGCTTTTGGCACTTTGTAAATATTTGCATTAAAGGTTAAGTATTCTTTAATGTACATGTCTAAATATAACGGATTGTGCTCGGGCAAATACCCAACACTTTGTTGTACGTTTTGTGTGTTTTCAGTTATCTCAAACCCATTTACTTTGGCAATACCGCCTGTAGCAGTAACGTAGGTGGTTAATATTTTCATCATGGTTGATTTTCCGGCACCGTTGGGTCCTAAAAAACCAACAATTTCAGGTTTTTCAACCTTAAAGGATATATTGTTTAATGCTTTCTGATTTCCGTAAAGCTTTGAAATCCCTTCAACTTCAATAGACATAATTAAAATATTTATTCAAAAATAACGATTATCTAATATTATATTGGTTTTACTGTAAAATCTTTAAAACTTTTAATAAATTCAAAAAAAAGATTATATAGTATTTTGATTTCTTGAAATATTATTTACTTTAGCCCCGTAATTATTATGACAACAGTATATTATACATATTTTAACAACTGGTTTTATTTCTTTTTTAGCAAAAGGAACGAGGCGTTGTATGTATAATTTATAACTATAAATTTTAATATAAGTCTCGATGAAAATCGGGACTTTTTTTGTTCAACTTTTGTTTGAACAACGGCAATGAAGATTATTTAAAAAAACTAAATTTTGATAAAAACAGTAGCTATACAAGGTGTAAAAGGATCGTTCCATCATATCGTATCCCAGCAATTTTTTGATAATGATGTAAAAGCTATGGAATGCTTAACTTTTGATGGCGTTGTTGATGCTTTGATAAACGGCGATTGCGATGCTGCTATCATGGCTTTAGAGAATTCCATTGCCGGTTCTATAATACCAAATTACGCCTTAATCGACAACCGAAATTTACACATTGTTGGCGAGCATTATTTAGATATTCAGCACAATTTCATGGCGCTTAAAAACCAGAGTATTGCCGATATAAAAGAAGTGTATTCGCACCCCATGGCACTGTTGCAATGTAAAGAGTTTTTTAAGCAACATCCGCATATAAAACTGATTGAAGACAAAGATACTGCCGAGGTTGCACAACGCATTAGCACACATAAACTAAAGGGTGTTGGCGCCATTGCCAGTGTAATGGCCGCCGATATTTTCGAGCTCGATATTTTGGCACATAGCATACAAACCATTAAACATAACGAAACGCGATTTGCTATTGTAAAACGCACGAATTCCGAAATTGTTGAAGCAGAAACCAACAAGGCTTCCTTAAAGTTTGAAGCCAACCACAAACGGGGCAGTTTAGCCGCTATTTTAAATGTGATGAGCGATTGCAAACTGAATTTAACAAAAATCCAATCTTTACCAATTATTGAAACACCTTGGAAATATGCCTTTTTTGTTGATGTTACCTTTGAGGATTTTTCAGATTTCAAAAAAGCAAAATCGTTAACAGAAATAATGGCAGATAATTTTAAAGTTTTAGGCGAATATAAAAATGCAAAGCTATGATTGAAGTCGCTAACCGCTTACATACCGTTGAAGAATACTACTTCTCAAAAAAATTGAGAGAAGTCAATCTGCTTATTGCCAGCGGAAAACCCATTATCAATCTCGGTATTGGTAGTCCCGATTTGCAACCACCGCAAAAGGTAATTGAGGCATTAACCAACGGTTTGTTAAGCCCCAATGCCCATAAATACCAAAGCTACCAAGGGTTGCCGGAATTACGGGAAGCCATTGCCGGTTTTTATAAAACGCATTTTTCGGTAAACTTAAGTGCCAATACCGAAATACTTCCGTTAATGGGAAGTAAAGAGGGAATTATGCATATTTCGATGGCGTATTTGAATGAAGGCGATGCCGTTTTAATACCAAATCCCGGTTATCCAACCTACCAATCGGTAACAAAATTAGTGGGAGCAAAACCTGTTTTTTACGAATTGGATGCCACTAACAATTGGTTGCCCGATTTAAAAAGTTTAGAACAAACGGATTTGAGCCAAGTGAAATTGATGTGGGTTAATTATCCACACATGCCAACGGGGGCGCAACCAACAGAAACTGTGTTTGAAGATTTAGTGGCCTTTGCAAAACGACATAATATTTTAATAGTAAACGACAATCCGTATAGCTTTATCCTCAACGATTCACCAAAAAGTATTTTAAGCGTTAAAGGCGCAAAAGATGTGTGTTTGGAGCTTAATTCGTTAAGCAAAACCTTTAATATGGCAGGTTGGCGCGTGGGCATGTTGGTAGGGGATAGCGAACATGTTAACCATGTTTTAAAGGTGAAAAGCAACATGGATTCCGGTATGTTTTACGGTATCCAAAAAGGTGCCATTGAAGCTTTAAAATGTTCTAAAATGTGGTTTAGTACATTAAACAGTGTATATCAGCAACGGCGCGATTTGGTTTGGCAATTGGCCGATGCTTTAAACTGTACCTACGATAAAAATGCCACGGGACTTTTTGTTTGGGCAAAATTACCAGCGAATGTAAGAGCAGAGGAGTTTATAGATTTAATATTGAAAGAGAACCATATTTTTATAACACCCGGAACTATTTTTGGGAGTCAGGGCGAAGGTTATATCCGCTTTTCGCTATGTGCCTCAACAGAGGTTTTGGAAGAGGCAATTGCTAGAATAAAATAAAAATGAAAAATATATACATCATAGGCGTTGGTTTAATAGGAGGCAGTCTTGCTATTGATATTAAAAAGAATAATCCAGATATGGTTATTCACGGTATTAGCAGAAAAGACGCCACCTTGGAAACCGCTTTGTCACTTAATTTGATTGATAAAAAAGCGACTTTAGACGATATTGAACATGCAGATTTGGTAATTGTGTCCATTCCCGTTGATGCAACGGTTACATTGCTACCAACCATTTTGGATAAGATTTCGGATAACGGATTGGTAGTAGATGCGGGCTCAACCAAAGTAGATATTTGCAAAGCGGTTGAAAACCACCCCAAACGCCGGAATTTTTTGGCGATGCACCCTATTGCCGGTACCGAACATTCGGGACCCCATGCGGCCATTCCGGATTTGTTTGTTGGCAAAACAAATATTGTTTGCGAAGTTGAAAAAACCGCCTTTAAGCTTCAAGAAAAAGCGTTAAAGCTGTTTGCCGATGTTGGAATGCGCATGCGCTACATGAATCCTGTGGCGCACGATAAGCACATTGCGTATATGTCGCATTTATCGCATATCAGTTCGTTTATGTTGGGTAAAACAGTAATCGATAAAGAAAAAAACGAGCGCGATATTTTTGATATGGCGGGCAGTGGATTTGCTTCCACAGTGCGATTGGCAAAAAGTTCGCCAGAAATGTGGACCCCCATTTTTAAACAAAACAAAACCAATGTTATTGAAACTTTAGAGGAGTACATAATAAACCTCACGCATTTTAAGGAATTGATGAAACAAGATGATTTTGATGCGATTTTTAATGAAATGAAAGATACCAATTGTATAAAAGATATTTTAAACGGCATGGGTTAAAGCCCCTCCTAACCTCCCCAAAGGGGAGGGGTGCTCACTCTTGAGTGAGACCCGAGAGGTTTTAAAGAACTCGATAGATTTGGGCTTGAGTACGTGTTCCCCTCCTTTGGAGGGGCTAGGGGTGGGTTTTTAGAGCAAGAGTGATGCGTTAGGGATTGCAGAGGAAAGCCCACAGCGAGCCTTTTTTGGCGAAGCGAGGACTTGTAACGTAAAGCCCGACCCCTTTTTCGGGGTAACGCCCACATTAAGAGAAAACAGTAAAAATTAAATAGTAAACGGAATAGCTTTAGTGGCTAAATATTAAGGAAAAATGGAAAACAAAAAAGAAATGAGAACCTGGTTAGATGATTTAAAGTTAGATCATCCTTTAGTAATTGCAGGACCATGTAGCGCAGAAACCGAAGAGCAAGTTTTAAAAATAGCTCACGAGCTTAAAGATACCGATGTAAGTTATTTTAGAGCAGGTATTTGGAAACCAAGAACACGCCCCGGTATGTTTGAGGGCGTTGGTGCTTTAGGATTAAAATGGTTGCAAAAAGTAAAGGCCGAAACAGGAATGAAAGTGTGTACCGAGGTAGCCAATGCAGCACACGTTAAATTGGCTTTGGAACACGATGTGGATTTATTGTGGATTGGTGCACGATCAACCGTAAGTCCGTTTATTATGCAAGAAATTGCCGATGCTTTAAGAGGCACAGACAAACCGGTGTTGATAAAAAATCCCGTTAATCCAGATTTAGCGTTATGGCTAGGTGGCATTGAAAGAATTTATAAAGCGGGTGTTAAAAATATTGGCGCTATACACCGTGGGTTTTCAACGTACGAAAAATCTAAATACAGAAATAATCCGGAGTGGCAATTGGCCATTGAGTTTCAAAATAAATTCCCGGACATTGCCTTAATTAACGACCCGTCGCATATTACTGGCAAACGTGATATGATTTTTGATATCTCCCAAACGGCATTGGATTTGAATTTTGATGGGTTGATGATTGAAACGCACTACGACCCGGAAAATGCGTGGAGTGATGCGGCACAACAAGTAACGCCATCTACTTTGGTTCAAATTATGAAGGATTTGAAAATAAGAAAAGAAACCGATGCCGAAGCAGAATACATAACGGCATTGAATAATTTAAGAGCGCAGATTGATGTGATTGATAATCAAATTATAGGTTTGTTGGGCAAACGTATGGTTGCTGCAGATAGCATTGGCGCCCTTAAAAAGCAAAAAAACGTTGCGGTGTTGCAAAGCAAACGTTGGAACGAGATTTTGGGCAATATGGTTTTAGAAGGTCAAGACCACGGGTTAAGCGAAGAGTTTATCTTAAAAATGTTTAAAGCCATTCACCAAGAATCTATTAATCACCAAGAGAAGATTATTAAAGGCTAATACCTAGCAATAAAAAAATGCCTCGCTTTTTGCGAGGCATTTTTTATGTTGAATATTATTGTTTGTTTCTTTTAAAAATATAGCGGGTTATAAAAATACCTTGGCCGTCACCTTTTCCGCTATCGCTTTCAACGGCACTAGTAACAAATGCCAATTCCCAGCCTTCGGTAACCATCGTATTTATTTTTGAAGTAATAACAGCATCATTTGCAGCGATGTTCTGAAAACGGATACCACCAAGATTAAAGAAGTTCAATAATTTGGTTTCATCAAAATCTTTAACTCTTATCTCGCCACGTTTTGATTTGTTACGCGTGTTATCGTCTTCGGTTTGGGTGCTGGTAAATTCTTCGAAATTTTTTTCTTCATTGGCACTAATAAGTCTGGAGCGTCCTAAACCGCTGGAAACTATAGATTCTACGCTGGTAATAACTTTATATTCCACTTGGGCGTTTATTTCAACGAAGCCAAATAAGGACATGCAGAATACTACTAAAATTTTTTTCATATGGTTGATGTTTTTTAAATTACGCCTCTAATATAATTCATTAACTTAAAAGTTGTTAATTTGTATCATAATTAAATGAATGACAGGACGCGTATATAAATCTACAGGAAGTTGGTACACCGTTAAAACCGAATTGGGTGATACTTACCAATGCCGTATAAAGGGCAAATTTAGGTTAAAGGGTATAAAAAGCACAAATCCCATTGCGGTGGGCGATATTGTGGATTTTGAACTGGAAACCGACCAAAATCAAGAATCCGGTGTTATTTATAACATTCACGACCGAACCAATTATATTGTTAGGAAATCGGTAAATCTATCGAAGCAAACCCATATCATTTCGGCGAATATCGATCTGGTTTTTTTAATGATTACCATTAATAATCCACCAACGTTAACCAGTTTTATCGATAGGTTTTTGGTAACAGCCAATGCGTATTCCATTAAAACCGTTTTGCTTTTTAATAAAATTGACACCTACGACGAAGAGACGTTAAACGAAGTAAAATACCTAGCGCATATTTATAGAAAAATCGGGTACGAATGTATTGGGGTGTCTGCGGTAACAGGAAAAAACGTTGATAAAGTAAAAGCGTTAATGCAAGGTAAAGTTAGCGTGTTTTCCGGTCATTCGGGCGTTGGTAAATCCACGCTTATTAACACCATTGAGCCTTCGTTAAATATAAAAACAAAAGAGATTTCTACCCAACATAACCAAGGGCAGCATACCACAACATTTGCTGAAATGTTCGATTTAAGTTTTGGAGCCAAAATTATCGATACGCCCGGGATAAAAGGTTTTGGCGTGGTGGATATGGACAAAGAGGAAGTGGGCGATTATTTTCCCGAAATATTCAAACTAAAACAAGATTGCAAATTCAATAATTGCTTGCATACCCAAGAACCAGATTGTGCCGTTAAAAAAGCCTTGGACAATGATGAATTAGCCTTTTCGCGCTACCGTAGTTATTTGCAAATTATTGAAGGCGAAGACGAACACTATAGAACCGATGTTTGGGATAAAGAGTAATTAATTGGCATAATAAAAATAGTTTTTGATATATGAAGCGTAGTTTGTTTTTTGCTTTTGTGGCTATATTATCAGTAAGTTGTTTAAATAAGAAAACAGAAAAATCAGCAAAACTTAATCCCGTTGAAACACGGGAAACTTCAAAGTTAAACACCTTGTTCAAACCAGGGGAACAAGGCTATACCTGCTTTAGAATACCGGCTGTAATAACTACCAATAACGGATCCGTTATAGCGTTTAGCGAAGCTCGAAAATCGGGATGCTCGGACACCGGGGATATTGATTTGGTAATGAAAAAATCTACAGATAATGGCTTAACTTGGAGTGCGCTACAAGTGATTTGGGATGATAATGACAACGTATGTGGAAACCCCGCTCCCGTACGCGATGCCGAAACGGGAACTATTCATTTGTTAACTACCTGGAATAACGGAAAAGACCATGAGTCTGACATTATTAACGGAACAAGTATGGACAGTAGATTAATTTATCAGCTAACATCAACTAATAATGGGCAAACATGGTCTGAACCAAAAAACATTACCTCAAGTGTGAAAAAGCCCAATTGGACATGGTACGCTACGGGTCCTGTGCATGGCATTCAATTAAAAAAAGGAGCACATAAAGGGCGATTGGTAATTCCTTGCGATCATATTGAAAAGGAAACGAAAAAATATTATTCGCATGTATTTTATTCCGACGACCACGGTGTTTCATGGAAACTCGGGGGAACCACGCCTTTCGACCAAGTTAATGAGTGCACCGTTGCCCAATTATCCAATGGCGATTTGTTATTAAACATGCGTAATTATAACAGAGAAGCCGTTAAAGCTAGGCAAATAGCGATTAGTAAAGATGGCGGAGATACGTGGATTGATCAAAAATTTGATACCCAACTACCGGAACCTAGGTGCCAAGGGGCGTTGTTGTCGGTAAAAAACGAAGCCAAAAATGTACTACTATTTACAAATCCAGCAGATTCGATTGCGAGGGTGAATATGACACTTTCGGTAAGTGATAATGACGGTTTAAGTTGGGAAAAAAAGATTCCGATTTATGAATCGCATGCAGCCTATTCAGATCTAACGGAATTAGAAAACGGAAACATTTTAGTGCTATATGAAGCCGGTGAAATCAATCCATACGAGGGTATTCATTACAAGGTTATTCCTAAAAAAAACATCTATAATTAAGCCCCATTTATAAATGAAAGTAGTCATACAACGAGTATCAAAAGCAAGCGTAACCATTAAAGGAGAAAAAGTAGCATCAATTGAAAACGGACTTTTAATTTTATTGGGTATTGTAAATGAAGATGCGCAAGACGATATTAATTGGCTCTCAAACAAAATAGGAAACCTTCGCATTTTTGAAGATGAAAACGGCGTGATGAACAAATCACTTTTAGATGCCAAAGGCGATGTTATTGTGGTAAGCCAATTTACCTTGCACGCATCAACTAAAAAAGGAAACCGACCTAGTTATATTAAAGCTGCAAAACCAGATGTAGCTATACCTCTGTACAATGCTTTTGTTAATCAATTAGAATCGGTTTTAAGAAAACCTGTCCAGACCGGATCCTTTGGTGCCGACATGAAAGTGGAATTAATAAACGATGGCCCTGTAACTATTATCATCGATTCGCAAAACAAAGAATAATTGGCTTCAGTTTTTGGGCATACTGCAGTCGGGTTTACTTTATCTAAATTAATAGATAATAAAAATAATAGACTGCTATTGTGGCTCGCCATTTTCTCCACCATCATGCCGGATTTTGATGTGATAGGTTTTAAGTTCGGTATTCCTTATGCACATCCCTTAGGGCATCGCGGATTCACACATTCTATTGTTTTTGCACTTGTTTGGGCACTTATTTTAATGTTTGCTTTTGGCAGAAAAAACAAGCTCATTTGGTTTCTGGTTATATTTTTATCCACCATATCCCACGGTATTTTAGATGCCATGACCAGTGGGGGCGAGGGCGTTGGTTTCTTAATTCCGTTTAACAATAATCGGTTTTTCTTTTCTTTCAGAGACATCGTGGTTTCACCGTTGGGCATAAAAAACTTTTTCTCAAAATGGGGCGCTCAAGTTATTTTTAGCGAAATAAAGTATGTTATTCTCCCGTGTTTTTTTATATTAGCTGTAAGATTTTTAATTAAAAAAATAAAGAAAAGCTTTCTGGATACATGATTTTCCTCATATAATTAAAGGTTATTATCCTTTATATTTATAGCTTTAATTTAGAATAAAAACCAAATTATGTCCCTAAAACTTATTGCAAATATGGTCATGCTATTTGCTGCCCTAACTGTTTTTTCGCAAGATAATTTATATTCCAGTTTAACAATTCCCAAAGATTTAAAGCAAAACGCAAATGCTGTGATACGGCTAAATGAGGTTGTTGTTTCGATAAAATCTTCTAGCGAAATGTCTGTTAAAGAAAAAAGAATAATAACCGTTTTAAATAAAAAAGGGAATACAAATGTTGATGCTTATGTGCATTACGATGAAAATGTAAAAATTAAAACCCTTGAAGTTTTAGCTTTTGATGCTTTTGGTAACGAAATAAAAAAGATAAGAAAAAACGATTTTAAAGATGTGAGCGCCGTTGATGGCGGGACGTTGTATTCAGATTCCCGAGTAAAGTATTTGGAGTATACGCCCATTAAATACCCCTATACCATAGAGTTTACGAGTGAAACCATTACCGGAAACACGGCTTTTATTCCTTCATTTACGCCCATTAACAGTTATTTTGTTAGTGCAGAAACGAGCACGTATACCATTAATTACCCAGAACACATTACGATTAGGAAAAAAGAAAAAAACCTTGAAAATATCGATATTGAAACCGAAGCTATTGCGGGCAGCATATTTTACAAAGCCAAGAATTTAAAGGCTTTTAAACCGGAAGATTATAGCCCGTCAATTACAGATTTTACGCCTAAAGTGTTGTTTGCTTCAAAGCAATTTACCTTAGAAGGTGTTGATTCGGTTGTTGAAAATTGGGACGATTTTGCAAAATGGATGTATCACGATTTAATTAAGGTTACCCACGATTTACCAGAAAGTACCATTAGCGACATTCAAAACTTAGTTAAAAATGAAACCAACGATATTGATAAAGCCAAAAAAATATATCAATATGTACAAGATAAGGTTAGGTATATAAGTGTGCAAGTTGGTATTGGTGGCTGGAAACCCTTTAATGCTTCAGAGGTCGATAGACTGAGTTATGGCGATTGTAAAGGTTTGACCAATTACACTATGGCCTTGTTAAAGGCGGCAAACATTGAGTCTAATTATAGTGTGGTTTACGCTGGGAAATCACAAAGAAGTATTGAAGAAGATTTTACTTCAATACAAGGTAATCATGTTATTCTTAACATACCGAGCGACAACGAAGAAGATATTTGGTTAGAATGTACAAGCCAGAAACTGCCATTTGGCTTTATTGGCGACTTTACCGATAACAGAGACGTATTGGTAATTACCCCCGAAGGTGGCAAAATACAACGCACCAAAAAGTACAATACCGAAGAAAACACCCAAGTTACCAAAGGCCGCTATACGGTATCAAACGATGGTACGATTACAGCTGAAGTCAACGTGAAATCCAAAGGCATTCAGTACGACGATAAATATTGGTTGGAATCTGAAACCGAACGTGATTTAGACAGACGCTACAAAACACGTTGGAGTTATATAAATAATATGGCTATCGATAACATGTCGATTGAAAATGACAAAGATAGCATTGTGTTTAACGAAACCTTGGCTTTTCAGGCCACAAGCTATCCTAAAATAGTGGCTAACAGAATGCTATTAACCGTTAATGCCCTAAATAGAAACACGCATATCCCAGACCGTTACCGTAACCGAAAACTTCCGCTTAAAATAAAAAGGGGCTTTAAAGATGTGGATGAGGTAGAAATAAAATTACCGCAAGATTATAAGGTTGAATCGTTGCCGGCCAAGAAAATAATTGAAAACAAATTTGGCAGTTATAAGGCCGAAGTTGTTGTAAAGGATGAAAACACCTTGCTTTATAAAAGAGAGTTTGTGGTGAACGATGGCGAATTCCCAAAAGAAGATTACAGTAAATTCAGAACATTTTATAAGGACGTTTCAAAACAAGATAACGCCAAAGTAGCATTAATTAAAAAGGAATAATAAAAATGAAAAACATTGTTACCCTATTAGCCGTATTAT
This sequence comes from Hwangdonia sp., assembly GCF_048381975.1. Lineage (NCBI taxonomy): Bacteria > Pseudomonadati > Bacteroidota > Flavobacteriia > Flavobacteriales > Flavobacteriaceae > Hwangdonia > Hwangdonia sp. Next base: position 15,717 of record NZ_JBLWYT010000010.1, read on the forward strand.
TTGCTTGCCAAATAACAACTGCACAAGATTACAAGTTCGGAAAAGTTTCAAAAGAAGAACTTGAAGAAACGTTTAATCCGTTGGATTCATCGGCGAGCGCCACCTATTTGTTTAAATACAGAAAAACGTTTTACGAGTATGATCGAGACAAAGGATTCCAATTAATCACCGAAGTGCACGAACGTATAAAAATATACAACCAAGAGGGTTTTGATTATGCGACAAAAGCCATAAACCTTTATAAAAGTGGTTCGCACCAAGAAATTGCCAGAGGCTTAAAAGCTTATACTTATAATTTAGTTGGCGGTAAAATTGAAGATACCAAACTTAAAAAAGAAGGTATTTTTAAAACCGAAAAATCAAAATATCGCAACGAGACTAAATTTACAATGCCCAATATTAAAGAGGGTTCGGTGGTAGAATACGAGTATAAAATTATATCTCCTTTTTATCAGAATGTTGATGAGTTTCGTTTTCAGCATGCCATTCCGATAAAGAAATTAGAAGCCGAATTTCAAGCGCCAGAGTATTATAATTTTAAAGTAAATATGAAGGGGTTCTTGAAGATAACGCCCAAAATAGAAAACAAAAGAGATAAAATAACATTTAGTAGTAAAAGTAGGACCGGTCAATCCGGAGCTGTTAGAACCTCTTTTAATTCTTCAGATTTAGAGTTTACTAAAAAAGTATCAACTTATAATTTAGAAAACATTCCTGCTTTAAAAGATGAGCCTTACGTAAATAATATAAATAACTACAGGTCGTCGGTTAAGTATGAATTATCGTATGTAAAAATGCCGCAATCAACCATAGAATACTATTCAACAACCTGGGAAGATGTGGTTAAAACCATTTATAAAAGCTCCAGTTTTGGAGACGAATTAGATAAATCTGGCTATTATGAAGACGATATTGATGCCCTGATAGGTAGCGTTTCAGACCCTAAAAAGAGAATAGCATTAATTTTCAATTTTGTAAAATCTAAGGTAAAATGGAACGAATATTACGGCTATCGAACAGCTGATGGCGTTAGAAAAGCCTATAGGGAACAGGTTGGCAATGTTGCCGAAATCAATTTAATGCTCACCTCCATGTTGCGTTATGCGGGCTTAGAGGCCAACCCTGTTTTGGTTAGTACGCGTCGTAACGGTATTCCGATATTTCCAACAAGAGAAGGCTACGATTATGTGATTTCTTGTGTGGAACTGCCAACAGGGAATGTGTTGTTGGATGCTACCAATAAATACGGATCGCCAAATGTTTTGCCATTTAGAACCTTAAATTGGGAAGGCCGGATTATTAAAAAGGATGGCTCTTCTAGTTTAATAAGTTTGTACCCCAATGAAAACTCCAAAAACTCCATTTTAATGATGGCCAGTTTATCTGAAGAAGGCGATTTGGAAGGTAATTTCAGAAGTGTTAAAACTAATCATAAAGCCTTATCTTATCGAGAACGTTATAATAATACAGATGAAGATGATTTTTTAGAAAAGTTAGAAAACAATTATGACGGCTTGGAAGTTTCAGATTTTAAAGTATCAAATGCCGTTGAGCTTTCCAAACCAGTTATGGAATCGTATAAATTCTTTAAGGAAAGTCAAGCCGATATTATAGGCGATAAAATATATTTTTCGCCGTTGTTCTTTTTACGTTCAAAAGAAAATCCATTTAAACTGGAAAAAAGAGAATTTCCTGTAGATTTTGGTTACCCATCATCAAGCACATACCGAATAACCATTAAATTGCCCGAAGGCTATAAAGTGGAGTCGATACCCGAAGCTTCGGCATATGCTTTACCCGATAATTTGGGCATCTTTAAATATATGTTATCACAAAACCAATCAACCATTCAGTTGTTAATTGATACTAAAATAAACACCTCAATTATTTCACCTTTGTATTATGACACTTTAAAAGCGTATTTTAAGCAACTCATAGAAAAAGAAAACGAACAAATTGTATTAACCAAAGTATAATGGATATTAAAAACGCACAAAAAATAGTTGACGATTGGATTAAGCAACACGGTGTACGCTATTTTAACGAGCTTACAAATATGGCACAACTTACCGAGGAAGTTGGCGAAGTGGCCAGAATTATAGCACGTCGTTATGGCGAACAAAGCGAGAAGGAAAGCGATAAGGATAAAGATTTAGGTGAAGAATTGGCCGATGTGCTGTTTGTGGTGCTGTGTTTAGCAAACCAAACGGGGGTAGATTTACAACAAGCATTCGACAATAGAATGGACAAGAAAGCAAAACGCGACCACGATAGGCACCATAATAACGAAAAACTGAAATAACATTCTTGGAATGATATGACGCAAGAATTTCAATGCAGCCAAAAAAACATGAAATTCCGTAGTATTAATCTCGATTATCGAGTAAATTTGCTAGCTTTAAGAAGCAAGACAATTTACAATGAGCAGTATTACACTTCATAAATCTGAATTAAAAAACCGTAAATTCGACGTTACGATAACAGGTTCCAAAAGCGAATCCAACAGGTTATTGTTGCTAAAGGCGTTGTATCCTGAGATACGTTTAGACAATGTTTCAAATTCTGATGATAGTCAACTCATGACCAAGGCGCTATCGTCCACATCACATATTGTAGACATTCATCACGCGGGTACCGCTATGCGATTTCTAACGGCTTTTTTTGCAGTACAAGAAGGTCGGGAAGTTACGCTTACAGGTTCAAAAAGAATGAAAGAGCGTCCCATTAAAATATTGGTTGAGGCGTTGCAGGCTTTAGGTGCCGATATTAATTATGCTGAAAACGAAGGCTTTCCGCCATTAAAAATTAAAGGAAAAAAATTAACCAAAAATAAAGTCTCGCTAAAAGCTAATGTGAGCAGCCAGTATATTTCGGCTTTATTGCTCATCGCTTCAAAACTTGAGAATGGTTTGGAACTAACGCTTGAGGGCGAAATCACTTCCATTCCGTATATAAAAATGACCTTGAGTTTATTGGATGAAATTGGTGTAGCATCGTCTTTTGTAAACAATACCATTACCGTAAAACCCAATAATAGTAAGTCAACCGCTAAAACCTTAACCGTAGAATCAGATTGGTCTTCGGCATCCTACTATTTTAGTATTGCCGCGTTGTGCGATATGGGGACCGAAATCACCTTATCGTCATATAAAGAAAACTCCTTACAGGGCGATTCGATTTTGGTCGATATTTATAAAGCATTTGGAGTGGTTTCAACGTTTAAAGAAAACCAGCTTACTCTAAAAAAAGAAACTTTTAATATTGAAGCTATAAATTTAAACTTGCAGAATGCTCCAGATATTGCGCAAACCATTGCGGTAACTTGCTTTGCATTGGGCATTGTATGTAATTTAAAAGGTTTGCATACGCTAAAAATAAAAGAAACCGATAGACTCGTGGCTTTAAAAACCGAAATCGAAAAATTAGGTGGGCAAGTAGATATTACAAATGATGCGCTGTATTTGCATCCATCAAAAGCAATTAACGAGATGGTTTCCATTGCAACCTATCACGATCATAGAATGGCCATGGCTTTTGCACCTTTGGCATTAAAAACTTCACTGGTTATTGAGGATGCCATGGTGGTTTCAAAGTCGTATCCAACGTTCTGGAACGACCTAAAAACCATGGGTTTCAAAATATCTGAATAATAATCACTTAAATACTTGACAACGCCTATTCGCAGATTGTATATTTGCAACTTTCTTTAAAACACTTAAATACGTATACATGAAATTATCACACTTTGGTTTCAACTTACCAGACGAATTATTAGCAGAATATCCAGCAGAGAATAGAGACGAATCGCGTTTAATGGTATTGAACAGAAAAGAGCAAACCATTGAGCACAAAATGTTTAAGGATCTCATTGATTATTTTGATGAAAATGATGTTATGATTCTTAATAACACCAAAGTATTTCCTGCCAGATTATACGGAAACAAAGAAAAAACCGGTGCTAGAATAGAAGTGTTTTTGTTAAGGGAATTAAACGAAGAGCAACGCCTTTGGGATGTTTTGGTAGATCCTGCAAGAAAAATAAGAATTGGCAATAAGCTTTATTTTGGCGAAGATGAAACGTTGGTTGCCGAGGTTATAGATAACACAACATCGAGAGGGCGTACCTTGCGTTTTTTATATGATGGATCGTACAACGAATTCCGCAGAAAATTAACCGAACTTGGTGAAACACCACTTCCAAAATACATAAAAAGAGAGGTTGAACCAGAAGACGAAGACCGCTACCAAACCATTTTTGCGAAAAACGAAGGTGCTGTAGCAGCACCAACAGCAGGCTTACACTTTTCAAGACACTTGTTAAAGCGTTTAGAAATTAAGGGCGTTAATTTTGCCGAAGTAACCTTACACGTTGGGTTAGGGACATTTAATCCGGTTGAGGTTGAAGATCTTTCCAAACATAAAATGGATAGCGAGGAATTGACCATTAACGATAAAGCTGTTACAACCGTTAATACCGCTTTAAAAAACAAAAAACGTATTTGTGCGGTGGGCACTACGGCTATGCGCGCTATAGAAAGTGCGGTGTCATCAAACGGAGAGCTTAATGAATTTGATGGTTGGACCAATAAGTTTATTTTTCCACCATACGAATTTAGTATCGCAAACTGTATGATTACTAATTTCCACACACCAAAATCTACATTATTGATGATGGCTTCAGCTTTTGCAGGTCACGATTTTATAAAAAAGGCCTATGACGAAGCCATAAAAGAGAAGTACAAATTTTACAGCTATGGCGATGCCATGTTGATTATTTAATAACATTATATCAAAAAAAAGCCTCGTTTTTACGAGGCTTTTTTTATACGTCATGTTTTTGAAACTACAGAAAAAACTTAAAATTTAATATTCAATTCTTCCTGAGTTAAGGTCGCACCGTAATAATGGTCCAAAAACCAAGTGTTGTCTTTTTTGTAAATAATACCATCAATTCCTTCAACCACAAAAACATCTTTTAAGTTGGTTCTATTCATTCTATAAACCACTTTTGGTGAGCTGTCAACCAACTGAAAGCCGTCTGGGGTTTCTTGAGCGTACAATATATTTGAGGTGCCCTCGATTACCGTTTTGGGCATTGTTTTGGTCTCTTTTACCGGTACTTCAACAATTTCTTCAACCTCAGTTTTGGGGCCGGCAACCTCTGCAACTTCTTCTTTTTTGTTTTTTAAAGATTGTATTTCTTCTTTTAATTTCTGGATTTCTTGTGCCACTTCATTATTGGTTTCCACATCTACTTTGGCAACGGATATAGCGTTTTTAGTACTTGGCTTATAACTGTAATTCAAGTCTTCAAACGATTTAAAGGCATTTCGCAGCGCTTCGTTGTAAGCTTTGCTGTATTCCTTCAATCTGCTTTCGCCCAATTGCGAAGTATAAACCACTACGCCATTACAGTCTTTTAGCGCAACGGTTAGTTTTGTTTTAAACATTCCAGACTCTTTTAAAACATCGGAATTTAAACCCATACAACGGTTTTGCTTAAAGTCGTCTGGATAGGTTTCGCCTTCCAATAAGGTGTTAAATCCATGTTTTTCGAATAAAAATTTGGTCAACGAATTTAAAAGATATTGATTTTCTTGTTTTAAGAAACTGTATTTTTTAGGAACAATTACATATTTATAATCGTTTAAATTGGTTTGAGAAAATGCACTTGCAATAATAAAACAAGCTATACATGTAGTAAATAATTTAGTTTTCATTTTTTTAAATAATATAGTTAAACCCCAAATTTGTTTGGAAGGTTGTAAATAGTCATCTGTTTTAATGTAGCGCTTAATTTGTTTAAGCATTACATCATTGTTTATTTATGTTGTAACCCTGAAACAAGCTCGGGGCGACTAAGGTTTACGATGCATTACTAAACTAAAAACCCAATTGTAAAGATACGTTTTACAAATAATTTTTTAAATGAATTAGGTTGTTTATTTGTTTAACATCCTCATTTATAGCTTCGTTTTTGGTGTCGAACAAAATGGCATCCATTCCAATATTTATGGCACCTAGTATGTCTGCTTCGTAGTTGTCGCCTATCATTAAGGCTTTATTTACGGGCGTATTGGCGGCTTTTAAGGCATGGTTGAAAATTTTAGGGTTCGGTTTTTTTACACCAACCGACTCGGAGTTAGTCACCGTTTTAAAATAATGGATGATGTTCGAGTTTTTCATTTTTCCCTGCTGCACTTCGCTAAATCCGTTGGTTATAATATGAAGGGTGTAGTTGTGCTTTAAATAATCCAGGATTTCAAAAGTGTTTTCAAACAAATGGTTAAAACTGCTTAAATGTGTAATATAATCTTCTGAAAGTTGATGGATTACATGATTTTCAACCGTAAAATCGACTGCTGAAAAAGCATCGTTCAACCGCCCGAAACGCAATGAAGCCTTGTCTATTTTTTCATCTCTGTAAAGCTTCCAATAATTTAAATTGATAGGTTCGTAATAGGCTAAAAATTCATTCAAATTAATATTGATATTATTCAGCTTAAAAATTTTATCGAAAGTTAGGGCTGAGTTTTTATCAAAATCCCAAAGGGTATGGTCTAAATCAAAAAATATATCCGTGATGCCTTTAATCTTCATTTGCCGATTCTAAAATAATATTAAACAATGTTTTAAAGCCGTTCCAGCGGTTGGAATCGCTAAATGTATAGTTGTGAAATACAGGAACAAATTCCCCGTTTACCCGTTTTACTTCGTTGATAATTTGATTTAATGCCATTTTTTTATCCAACAACGATTTGTTTTTAAGCAAGGCAAAATCCATAAGATGGTAACCATGCACTTTTAAAGGGGTTTGGGTTTCGTAATCTAAGTCGTAAAACAAAAATGGGGTACAAGACCCAGCCCTAAAACCAATATGGTTTATATAGCCCATGGTGTAATCTTCTTCTATTTCCAAATCGATAAGATTTCTGTAAGATTCGGGTAAATTAAGTTTAGAATGCGATTGCCTTGAGGCTTTTAAATTGGTGTTAATTATGGCTTCCATTTGAAGTTTTTCCTTTTTTAAAATCTTTTGATGGTCGATAGCAAAGAAAGATGTTTTTAACCCCACAAGGCTGTAATCTGCCACCTGTTTTATAAGCGATATAAACTTTTTTTTGTTAGGATTAATGCCTTTATCGTACGTGGAATAAGAGCCTATTAAAAAGAAGAACACAAACTTAAACTTGCTTTGTTTTTGTTTGTTTATAATGTATTTAAAGGTGTCAAACGGGTCGTGTTTCAATCCGAAAAGCACCATAAACCTATCGTATAAACTTTTAAGTTTAAAGCGCAATAAGTCTCTAATGGAACCACCAAAAGATCTGATGATGCCCTTTAGTTTATAATTGTACGGGCTTGGTACATCAATTACAGGTTTTATACTATAGGCGCGTTGCGGGAAACTAAAATCGGGAAAATGATTTTGTAAGGCATCCTTAAATTTTAACGCCCAAATATCAACAACGGGTTGATGTAAAAAGTTGTGTTTAAACGCGATGCTTTCGGTAGCCAAAAAACGTCCAAATTCGTCTCGTACCTGCGGTAAATACTCCTCGTAACGGGACAATAAATAAAATGATGCCGCAAAAATATCAAACGGAATGACGCTTTTATCTCCGTTGTAAAAGAAGCCTTTGGTATCCTCCCAATCGTGCACGTGTATGTCTACGTCCGATAGCCCTTGCTCAAATAAGATGTCGTGGCTTTTAATAAAAAACTCGTTCGCCAATGGCTGTCGAGTATACGACATTTTTAAATTATCGTGCGCAATAAAGGTTTCGATTTTTGTGGTAAACGAAACTTCAATACCCAATACCCTGGTGCAAATATGCTTGAAAACATATTTTAATCTTGGCGATATTTTATGAGTATAAACTAATAACATTTTGCAAATGTAAATTCCAAAATTTTTAAAAAAACAAACTCCAATGATTTTCTGTTTTTGGAATTTGGGATTTGTGTTTTAACTTTTTGCGTTTCTAAAGCATGTTTTCATCCGCAAAACTAAAGTATGCTTTTTCTGTTATAATTAGGTGGTCTAGCACTTTTATATCTAAACTTTCGGCAGCGACTTTTAATTTATTGGTAATTTGTTTGTCGGCTTCACTGGGTTTTAAAGTCCCCGACGGATGATTATGTGCCAAAATTAAACCTGTCGCCCCAACTTGAAGCGCATTTTTTAATACCAAACGTATATCGACCAAAGTGCCTGTAATACCGCCTTTGCTCAATTGGTTTTTTTGAATGACCTTGTTGGAATTGTTCAAGTAAATAATCCAAAATTCTTCGTGCTGCAGCTCGCCAATAATGGGCTGCATCAGTTCGAAAACCGATGCGCTGGATGTGATTTTATTTTTACGCAATGCCTCTTCGCCTCGTCGTCGTCTTCCCAATTCCATCGCAGCGGTAATGGTTATGGCCTTGGCCTCGCCAATGCCTTTAAATTGCATCAATTGTTCAACCGACAGTTTTCCCAGTTCACTTAAATTATTGTCAGCACTTGCTAAAATACGCTTGCATAAGGCCACGGCACTTTCTTCTCTGTTGCCCGAGCCTATTAAAATAGCCACTAACTCCGCATCGCTTAAAGCTGTCTTGCCTTTATAAAGTAATTTTTCGCGGGGTTGATCGTCTTGCGCCCAATTTTTTATTGAAAATGATGATGGTTTTTCAGACATTTGATAAATATAATTATTGTAAATTTATAAATCAACATTCATTAATTTTAATTCGTAAATCCATTTGAATTATCCACCAAAACACCATCAAGAAAACAATATTAATCGCCTCATTGAAGTGATTAAAACCTATCCGTTGGCCACGGTTATTTCAGTAAAAAACAACACGCCTTTAATAACCCATTTGCCCTTGATTTACAACGAAAACGGTAAGCTTGTTGGGCACATCGATAGGTATAATCCGCAAGCGCAATTGCTTAAAGATAATAATCCAGTAACGCTAATTTTTTCCGGACCGCAATGTTATATTTCCCCCAGTATTTATTCAACGGCGCAGCTACCAACTTGGAATTATATAAAAGTGCATATAAAAGGAACTGTAGCCGAGGTAAACGACGAGGAAAAAGTAAAACAAGGTTTGGTAGATATGGCTGGTTTTTTAGAGGCTCCAGACCATAAATACCAACTGAAAATGGACAACCCAAGAATGCACGGTTTAATAAATTATATAAAAGGATTTGAGATTGATATTACCCATTGGGAAGGCAAATTTAAACTCTCGCAAGACAAAAATAAAACCGATATAACCAATGCGAAGGAGGAGCTTATTCGAGCCAATAAAACAAGTATTGAAACTTTTTTAAGTAAAGTATTTAACTGAAGCTATACAGGGCATTTGATTGATAATACGTTGTGTATAGCCCAATAAATAGTATTGAAATTATTTTTAAATTAAATGAAAAACCACACGCTAATATTGTTACTGTTTATCCTTTTTATGGCTGCAAGTTGCTCAAAAGCCACAAAAACGGAAGCCCAAAAACCAAATATTATTTATGTGTTGGCAGACGATTTGGGCTACGGCGATATATCCAGCTTTAATGAAAACGGACAAATTAAAACCCCAAACATCGATCAATTGGCCAACGCTGGCATTAAGTTTACCGATGCACATACGTCATCGGCAGTGTGCACGCCAACGCGCTATAGTATTTTAACAGGACGATATAATTGGAGAAGTAAATTAAAAAGCGGTGTGCTAACAGGAAAATCTAAAGCCTTAATTCCAAATTCGAGAACAACCGTGGCTTCCATGTTGAAAAAACAAGGTTACCACACCGCCTTTATTGGCAAATGGCATTTGGGTTGGGATTGGACTTTAAAAGATGAAGATAGTTTTGGCGGAAGCGGTTGGGATTTTAAGGATTTTGACAATATAGATTTTACAAAACCCATAAAAAATGGCCCAAACGAATTAGGGTTTACTTATGCTTACGGACATTCGGGGTCGTTGGATATGGCGCCTTACGTGTATGTTGAAAACGGACAAGTTACCGTAGTTCCAGATTCCGTTACCGAAAACTCGGGCAAATACACTTGGTGGCGAAAAGGGCCAACTTCAAAAGATTTTATACATGATGATGTAACGCCCAATTTCTTCAGAAAATCGTTTAAATACATTACCGAAAAAGCTAAAGACAACAATCCGTTTTTCTTATATCTTGCTTTGCCATCGCCACACACCCCAATTTTGCCAACGGAAGAGTGGTTGGGGAAAAGCCAATTAAATCCTTATGCTGATTTTATGATGCTCATCGATGCTTATATGGGACAGCTTACCAAAACGATTAAAGACGCAGGAATTGAAGAGAATACCATCGTTATTTTTACCAGCGATAATGGCTGTTCGCCAGAGGCAGATTATGGGGTTTTAAAAGCTAAAAACCATAACCCAAGTTATATATATCGCGGCCACAAAGCCGATATTTTTGAAGGCGGACATCGAGTGCCTTTTATCGTTAAATGGCCAAAAAAAATAACGCAAGGTATTACTTCAAAAGAAACTATTTGCACTACCGATTTTATGGCGACCTGCGCCGAAATTTCCGGATATAAACTTTTGGATAACGAAGCCGAAGACAGTTACAGTTTACTGCCATTATTCACTCAAAAAAAGCTTGATAAACCCTTTAGGGAAGCTACGGTGCACCATTCCGTTAATGGGAGTTTTTCCATAAGAAAAGATGAATGGAAACTTATTATGTGCCCAGGTTCCGGTGGTTGGAGTTTCCCAAGACCCACTAATAAAGCCGCTATGGATTCTTTACCAAAACACCAACTTTATAATTTGAAAAATGACCCGAGCGAAACGAATAATATAATAGCAATAAACCCAAAAAAAGTTATGGAATTAAAAACTTTACTAACGAAATATATTGTTGAAGGGCGAAGCACACCTGGAACACCACAAAAAAATGATGCTATTGATTTTGATTGGAAACAGGTTGGGTTTATTGAATAGAAGGCTTACAACTATTAGATTTGACAAAAAAAAAAGAATCTCTTTAAAACCCACTATTTTTTCCTTTCAATAACATAATTCACCATCAATTTCAGGGCATTTTTATACTCTGAATCTGGATAGGTATCCAACAACTGCAAAGCTTCATTTTGAAACGTTTTCATTTTACCCACGGCGTAGTCTAAGCCGCCATTATTTTTTACAAAGGCTATTACTTCCTTTACGCGTTTGGTATCTTTATTATGGTTTTTAATGGAGTTTATCAGCCAACGTTTATCATTTTTATCGGCTTGGTTGAGCACATAAATTAATGGTAATGTCATTTTTTGTTCTTTAATATCAATGCCTGTGGGTTTGCCTATTTGGGTTGCGCCGTAATCGAACAAATCGTCTTTTATTTGAAAAGCCATACCGATAAGTTCACCAAACTTTCGCATGGTTTCAACATCCTGTGAATCGGGTTTTACTGATGCTGCCCCCAAACTACAACAGGCCGCTATAAGCGTTGCTGTTTTTTGACGTATAATTTCGTAGTAAACCGTTTCGGTAATGTCTAATTTTCGAGCTTTTTCAATTTGAAGCAGTTCGCCTTCACTCATTTCTCGAACCGCAATAGAAATGATTTTAAGCAAATCGAAATCATTATTGTCTATGGATAACAACAATCCTTTAGACAGTAAATAATCACCTATTAAAACAGCTATTTTATTTTTCCAAAGCGCGTTTATCGAGAAGAATCCACGACGCCGGTTGCTATCGTCCACCACATCGTCGTGCACCAAAGTTGCCGTATGGATAAGCTCAATAACCGATGCGCCTCTGTAAGTGCGTTCGCTTACTTCTCCGTTAGATACCATTTTAGAGACCAAAAACACAAACATAGGGCGCATTTGTTTCCCTTTTCGGTTAACAATATAATGCGTAATTCGGTTTAGCAACGCCACTTTACTGGACATGGACAATTGGAACTTTTGCTCGAAAAGATCCATTTCGTAGGCTATGGGTTGCTTTATTTGTTCTACTATTTTCAAATGCTAAAATTGAATGTCACAAAGCTAATGATAAACTGATATTAAGCAATGTTATAATCAAAAAAAACTATTTATATGAGAAATGATTATCCACCAAAATATTAAGTCATTAGTCTTGTTGTCCAGCTTTAAAAACAATATTTGTTTAAAACAAAATTTCATATGGGTTATTCATTTTACTTTTAACGTTAATCGATTATTAATAAAATTAGTAATTTAGCATAAATTAAGGCCTTAATAAATGTTTTATAAAACATTTATTGAAAACAAATCTATCACAACATTAAACCTATTAATTATGAAAAAAATTACTTTATTGTTTGTTTTTTTAATCTCTTTCCATTTTGTTGGTGGTCAGATTTTATCAGAAAATTTTGATGATGTTTCCACCTTGTCAACGGCGGGCTGGACCATATTAAATGTTAGTGAGTTTCCAGGTACCACAAATTGGTTTCAAGGAGATACAAGTAGGTTTAATGCTCATGGAGGTGCTTTAAATTCTTATATAGCAGCTGATTATTTGTCAGCTTCCGATATAGGTCAAGCAGTTAGCACGTGGCTTATACTTCCAACACTATCGTTAAAAAATGGTGACGAATTAAGTTTTTATACCAGAACGGTTGACCCCGTTCAATATCCGGATAGACTACAGGTACGTATTGGAGCAGGAACCAATCCAATTGCTCCAACAAATAGTACAGATGTAGGTGAATATACTACCTTGTTATTAGATATTAATCCAACATATCTTACTACAGGTGCAGGCTCTTATCCTACAACATTTACACAGTATACAGTAACGGTTTCAGGCTTGAGTGTTACACCTGTTGATGCACGTCTTGCATTTAGGTATTTTACTGAAAACAATACGAATAACTCTGACTATATAGGTGTTGACACTGTTGTAGTTACTAGCTCTACTCTTGGTTTAACGGATGTAGAAGCCAAAGCCTTCAGTCTTTTCTATAATAAGTACGAAGGAGTTTTGTCTTTAAAATCACCTCATTCTAAGTTGCAAAATGTCACCCTGTATAACTTATTAGGGCAAGAAGTTTTGAGTAAAAAATTATATCAAACAGAAGAGAAGGTTGATGTTTTGGATTTAAACCGGGGTATTTACCTCGCTAAGGTGACCTTAGAGGGACATTCGAAAACCATCAAATTTTACAAAGATTAATTAATAAAAAGCTGCAAATTGCAGCTTTTTTTAACCTTTATTTGCTAATTGTCCGCATGCCGCATCAATATCTTTTCCTCGGCTTCGTCGTACATTAACCACTATTCTATTTTTTTCTAAAGTGTTGATGTAGTTTTCCAAGGCCTCATTTGAGGCTTGCTGAAAATGGCCATCGTCAATAGGGTTGTACTCAATTATATTGACTTTACATGGCACGTATTTACAGAATTTAACAAAAGCATCAATGTCTTTTTGTGAATCGTTTATGCCCTTCCAAACTACATATTCATAACTTATTTTACGGTTTGTTTTTTCGTACCAATATTCTAAAGATTCTTTTAAATCCTTTAAAGGAAAAGTTTCGTTAAAAGGCATGATGGTGGTTCGAACCTCATCGATAGCTGAATGCAACGATACAGCTAAATTAAATTTAACATCGTCGTCTGCCATTTTTTTAATAATTTTTGGCACGCCAGAAGTGGAAACGGTTATGCGCTTTGGCGACATGCCCAAACCTTCGGGCGAGGTTATTTTATCGATGGCCTTAATTACGTTGTTGTAATTCATTAGCGGTTCGCCCATGCCCATAAACACTATATTGCTTAATGGCCTATTGTGATATAATCTACTTTGGTTATCGATAGCAACCACTTGGTCGTAAATTTCGTCCGGGTTTAAATTACGCATCCGTTTTAACCGTGCCGTGGCACAAAATTTACAGTCTAAACTACAACCAACTTGACTGGATACACAGGCTGTTGTACGTGTTTTGGTTGGAATTAAAACCGACTCAACAATTAAACCGTCGTGCAAGCGCACCGCGTTTTTAACCGTACCATCGTTACTGCGCTGCATGTTATCGACCTTTATGTGATTGATTACAAAATGGTCTTCGAGCATTTGGCGTGTTTCTTTTGAAACATTGGTCATGTCCTCAAAATGGTGTGCCGATTTTTGCCAAAGCCATTCGTATACTTGATTGCCCCTAAATGCTTTGTCGCCTTGTTTTACAAAGAATTCTCTTAATTGTTCTTTGGTTAATGCGCGTATGTCTTTTTTCTTTACCGTCATAAGTTTTGCAAAAATAGTGAAAGGAATTTCGATGGACGAATTACAGTTAACGATTTTTAATGGGAGTTAGCATTTGCGTTAGGGATTGCAGTGGAAATCCTTTTTGTGAGGCACGAGCAAAAAGATTGTAGCGTAAAGCCCGACCCCTCTTGCCCTGAGCTGAGTCGAAGGGTGGGGTAACGCCCAAATAATGATGATGCGATGCTAAAATAAGTTCAGCATGACAAATCATGGTAGAATTTAGATTTTTGAAGTCAACGATTTAAAGAATACGTAGCCAAAACCTAGAAATAACATGAGGTGAAAGGGGAACAACCCGAAATCGCCACCTTGGTCGCCAACCACGAATGCGCTGTACATGCCAAAGGCGAAGTAGAGCATGAGGGCGCCTTCGAAAATGACGTTTATAGAGATTGTTTTTTTGAGGTATTTGTTGTTTTTCCAACCGTCTTTTATCGTGCTTATATTGAATTTTGGCGTGCGCACAAATTCACTTTTTTTGCCCAAATGTCCTTCTAAAACAGCAATGGAATTGTGCAATGAAAAGCCCATGGCTATTGAGAAAAACACGAAAAACATACCAATGTAGTTCATAAAGTTTTTTATGCCGCCGCCGTACATTCTGCGGTACATAATCCAGTAGCAAACAAAAAATATTACGGTGCTTATAATAAAGAAGCTCATTACAAAAAAATAGGCTTTTAAATGGGTGTACTCGTTTTTTATGTAAAGCATGGGGATGCTTAAAACGGCCACTATAAGGATGTTTAAAAACATGGTGCTGTTTAATAAATGCAGCAGGCCGTGGGCTTTGGTTTTCGCCGAAATGTTTTTGTTTTTTAATACTTTCCACAGCATTTTTTTGAAGTTTTCGGCACCGCCTTTGTTCCACCTAAATTGTTGCGAGCGTGCCGCGCTTATGGCCACGGGGAGTTCTGCCGGTGTTTCTACATCTTCAAGATATTTGAATTTCCAGTTTTTTAATTGGGCGCGGTAACTTAAATCGAGGTCTTCGGTTAGGGTGTCGCCTTCCCAATTGCCAGCATCTATAATACAGGTTTTGCGCCAAACGCCAGCGGTTCCGTTAAAATTTATAAAATGCCCTTTACTATTTCGGCCTACTTGCTCCAATGTAAAATGCGCATCTAAAGCAAAGGCCTGAATTTTTGTTAACACCGAAAAATTGCGATTAATGTGCCCCCAACGGGTTTGTACAACCCCAATATTGTTGTCTTTAAAATAAGGAATGGTGCGTTTTAGCCAATCTTTTTTTGGTAGAAAATCGGCATCGAAAATGGCAATAAAATCGCCTTTGGCTGTTTTTAAACCTTCTTTAAGTGCACCGGCCTTAAAGCCTTGTCGGTTGGTTCGGGTGATATGTTGAATATCTAAACCTTTGGCTTTAAGTTTGGCGATTTGATTTTTTGTGGTTTCAACAGTCTCATCGGTTGAGTCGTCTAAAACCTGGATTTCCAATTTGTTTTTTGGATAGTCGATTTCCGCAATGTTGTCGAGCAAACGCTCCATGACATACATTTCGTTATAAACGGGCAATTGTATGGTTACAAAGGGGATTTCTGCCGGGTTTGACAAATTGAAAGTTTCGCAGGATGTGTTGTTTTTTTTAGAAGATAAATAATTAAATAGTAGGTTTAATTGTGCCAAAGCATACATAAATATAAGCAATAACGCGATGGTGTAAACGACTATAATTATGGTTTCTAAAATCATTTCTTAATACTGTATTTAAAAATCCAACCTAATATTTTAAAGCCTGCAAATATAGCACCTTTTACCGTTCCGGAAACTTTTGAGACGCCAATTCGGTTTCTGTAATTCACGGGTATTTCGGTGTATGTTAGTTTTTGCTTTAAAGCTTTTAGTTGCATTTCTACCGTCCAACCATAGGTTTTGTCTTCCATATTTAGACGCAATAGTTTATTGTATTTAATGGCTCTAAATGGCCCCAAGTCGGTAAATTTTGCTCCAAAAAATAAGGTCATTAATGTGGTTGCCAACCAATTGCCAAAAATTTGGGGAAACGTCATAGCGCCCTGCTCTCTCAGTCGTTTTACACGCGCACCGATTACAAAATCTATATCATCATTAATAATTGGTGCTACAATTTTTGTTAATTCTTCGGGGTAATCGCTGTAATCGCCATCTAAAAAAACGACTATATCTGGTTTTAAATTCTGTTTTGCTATATGGGCCATACCTTTTAAACAGGCGTATCCGTAGCCTTTTCTGGATTCGGTTAAAACCGTTGCTCCAGCTTTTTTAGCGTTGATTTCGGTGTTGTCGGTGGAGTTGTTGCTAACCACAATAATTTCATCAACTATATTGGGAATATCATTAATAACATATGCGATGGAGTCTGCTTCGTTATAGGCAGGAATAATGACTTTTATACTTAGGTTTTGCTCAGCACTGGATTTGATCATTGTAGGTCTAGTAAATTATTTTCTTTTTTGAACGCTTTTAAATCTGTCCATGTTTTAATTTTTTTTCCGGATTTAAACTTAGCGACAGAAACTAATTTTTCATTTTCGTACATGAGGCAATATCCGTTTTTCCGATTGTATTTAAACTGGCATTTGTAATTGATTTTTTCAGCGTTGTTATAAAACGACCACCAGTTTGTTTTTTCGCCATTATCAAAACGACCTTCACTTTGTTTTGTGCCGTTTTCAGTGTAAAAATACCAATATTTAATAGGTTTGTTTGCTGAAAAATGACCTTCTTTTTCAATGTTTCCGTTTTTGTAAAAGAATTTCCAATAACCATTTTTTTGATTGCTTTTTATCCAGCCTTCAGATTTTAAAACGCCGTTATCAAAATAATTTTTTTGATAGGTTTTTTGAGCTGAAATTGATAAGCTGATGGACAGGATTATATAGAATGAAATCTTTTTCATTTTAATTTATTAAAGTTAGCCACAAATACACGAATGTTTTTTAATCATGTTGAAACTGTAAACTTATTTCTGATTCACTAAATCCATTAAATTCACATCGTTACCCAGTAAAACATCGGTTGGATTGATGCGTCCTTTTTCCGGGCCATTTTCCAGTTTTAAAACACCTCGCGGGCAAACCGCGGCACAAATACCACAGCCAACACAACTCGCTCTAATAATGTTTTCGCCTTTTTGTGCATAGGCGCGCACATCGATTCCCATTTCACAATAAGTTGAACAATTACCACAAGAAATACATTGGCCGCCATTGGTCGTTATTCTAAAACGGGATTTAAAACGCTGTACTATACCTAAATAAGCGGCTAACGGACAACCGAAACGGCACCAAACCCGATTGCCAAAAATGGGATAGAACCCTGTGCCGATAACCCCGGCAAAAATGGCACCGATTAAAAAGCCGTAAACATCTTGTATGGTTTGTGTTTTGATACCCAATACCGCCTCAGCTCCCGAAAAATAGGAGTAAAGTGTAAAGCCTGTCATTACTAAAGCAAATACCAAAACACCATGTACCAACCAACGTTCCAATTTCCAAGCGCTTAACGATTTATCGGATAGTTGTCTGTAAGGGTCGCCCAAGGTTTCAGCTAAGCCACCACAACCGCAAACCCAACTACAATACCAGCGTTTTCCAAAGAAATACACCATTACGGGAACGATAACCAAGGTTAATACGATGCCCCAAACCAAAATAAACAAACCCAAGCCACCGCTATTTATAAGTTCATCAAGATTCCATTTAAAGAAGAAATCGTAATCCAATGGAAAGGCGTTTTTAAAATCGTACCAAGGTTTTTCAAAACGAACTAAAATTTCTGGAATTAAAAAGGCAAACACAATTTGAAAAAACAAAACCGAAGTGGTTCGTAATATTTGGTATTTATTGTGTCGGTATTTTATATACATTCTCACCGCCATAACCGTCATTACGGTGCAGTATAAAAATCCGTATAAAAACCATTGACTTGCTGGGTTTCCGTTTAAACTTTCACTTATGGGGTCAACAAGGTACACCCAGTTTACAATATAATCGGGCCTGAAATAAAGCAGGATATAAAAACCTACCAAAAATATAAAGGCGAACCAACCTATCCAACCTCGGTTTGTCGCTGCACTATGATAAATGCCATTGTTTTTAATGCCTGCAGGTCCTAAGGTAATAACCTTTGGAATAATAAATAACAATGCACCAATAATGCCCAAACCAAAAGTGAGCCACCAAAACAGCCATTTGTTTTCTTTAACCATGCCGCTTCCGGCGCTTTTGGCTATTTGGTAAGAAAAACTGTGTGGCTTGTCCCAAATAACTTTATCCCATTCGCTATTTTGTTTGTGGGTTTCGTTTGCTGTTTTTAATGCCGATGTGATTTGAGATGAAAATGAAAACGGATTTGTAAATTCCTTCTTAACCACGTTCGTTTTTAAATCATCAATAAAAAGCTCGCTTTTAATGCCTTTGTTGATAATGACTTGGTCTAATACCTGAGGTGTTAACTCATACTTCCCTAAAAATACTAGCGCGATAAATATAGCGAGACCTGTTAAAAATAAACCAAGTCCTATGTTTTGAATGTTCTTCATTTGATTTATTTATGAGGTTTGAAAAATACGTTTCCAACTTTTCTTTTTCAGCTGAATATTCGTGTGGTTTTCTTGGTTGAATTTTGCAACGATTTCCGGTTCGTGCAGTTTGTAAAACTCAGGATCAAAATTAGCATCGGCCAAATGTTCTAAAACATAATCGACCGAACGTTTTTCGGTTAAAACCTTATCGAAAAACTCATGTCGCATTCTAATTCCCAAATTATTAATCCCAATAAATTCACGCATGTTTTTATCGTAGTTGATGTGAATACATTTGTTGCCTTTATGGTGTTCCCAATAAAAACGAGCTTCGTTTTTCTTTGGTTGCGCCCAAACCCAACCATAGGTTTGGTATTCAATATCAAAAAACTTAGCCGAGTTAAACCAGTGTCCGGGTTTGTATGCAATGCGGTTCCCGCAAATGGTTTGCGCAACGGTTTCTCCCATCATGCGTCCGGTGTACCAAACGGCTTCAATGGGTCTGCGCTGATCAATGCCTTCGTGTTGTTCGGCGCAATCGCCAATGGCATAAACATCGGGGATATTGGTTTCTAAAAACCGATTCACTTTTACACCGCGCCCCGTTTCAATACGTCGCCCGGGCTCAGTACGGGTTTCAGATTCTTTTAAAAAATCAATATTCGGTGAAACACCAGCAGTTAACCCAACTACATTACAGTCAATTTCTTCGCCTGTTTCTTCAATAATCACCGATTTTACCTGACCGTTTTCATCGGCTTTAATTTCTTTTAAATTCACGCCTAATCGTAAGTCGATACCGTTTTTTAAAATTTCGCGGTTAATCATAGCCGATTCACCTTTAGGTAAAACTGCATCCCAAAAACTATGTTCCCGTACTAAAAAAGTCACTGGAATATGGCGCGAATGCAACATTTCAGCAAGCTCAATACCTATTAATCCGCCACCAACAATTACGGCGTGTTTACATACTTTATTATTGGGTGCATATTTTTCAAGATTATCTAAATCTTGTTTGTGGTACATACCCATAACGCCATCTAAATCTTGCCCTGGCCATCCAAATTTATTGGGTTTGCTGCCCGTGGCAATTATTAGTTTGTCGTATTGTAAGGTGTCGCCATTTGCAAACTGTAGTGTTTTAGATGTGGTTTCAACCGTATTTACATAGCCTTTTTTAAGGTTGATGTTGTTCTTTTCCCAAAACCAATTTTCGTAAGGTTGTGTATGCTCAAACTTCATGTGTCCCATATAAACATACATTAGCGCGGTTCGAGAAAAGAAATAATCGGTTTCGGCAGATACAATGGTGATTTTTTTAGCCTGTGCTGAACTTGTTTCAGTATCGGAAAGTTTTCTTATATGCCTCGCAGCGGTAACGCCCGAAATGCCATTTCCTATTATAACAATGTGATCCATATTTAATGATTGTGTTGTAGTAGGTCGAAGTTAAAGATAATAACTTATATTGAAGTTGTTAATTTAGAATTGCTTTAAATTACAGGTGTTTTGTAAGGATTTAGAATTTTTAAAGACGCAAAAAAACTTTTTTTAACCATGTAAGTTAGCTAACATTTTATACGACCTAGGTGGTAACACTTTGCAAAGCATAAACTATAGATAGATGAAAAAGCAACATATCATTTTAATTATTATTCTAGTGAGCATTGAAGGATTTTCGCAAGATGTGAATGTTTTTTTTAGTAAGGCTGATACTTTTTTTAGGACTTATGTTGATGTGGGGAAAGTAGCCTATTCGGACATTTACAACAATCAAAGTGGTTTGAATGAATTGATGAAATTAGCCGAAGCTATTTCGGTTTCAAAAGAAGATGCAGAGGTCTATCAAGCCTTTTGGATTAACGCTTACAACCTATCTGTTATAAAAGGCATCATTGCTAATTACCCCACAAAATCGCCATTGAATCACGCGGGTTTTTTTGATAAAACAACTTATAATTTAGCAGGAAAAAACATCACACTAAACGATATAGAACACAAGTTATTAAGAGCCCAATTTAACGATGCGCGCTTCCATTTTGTGTTGGTTTGTGGTGCCGTTGGTTGTCCGCCATTAATCAATAAAGCCTATTTACCAAACACCTTGGATGCACAATTGGAAACGCAGACCAAAAAAGCCATAAACGGTAGTTTTTTAAAAGTGAATACCAAAAAGAAACGTGTTGAAGCATCGCAAATTATGGAATGGTATAAAGCGGATTTTACCATGAACGGTACAACGGAAATCGATTTTATTAATAAATACAGAGCTGAAAAGTTAGAAGGCAAGTACAAACTGGGTTATTTTCAATACGATTGGAGAATCAATACACAGTAAGGTCTAAAAAAAGAAACAAAAACCAAATACAGATGAAAAAAACAATAGCATGTCTTATAATTTCAGCGATAGCATTTACCGGGTTTTCACAAGAAGAAGATGTCCAAAAAAGCAATATCCAAACCTATACACCGTCAAAACTGTTAAAAAAAGGCCAGTGGGATATTAAGTTTTTCAACAACTTATACACCCAAACCAAAGTGGCAAATAGTAGTGGCGATGTGTCTAAAAATGAACCGAGAGAAACCTATTTTACATCAACAATCGACGTGTTTACGGGCGTTTCGCAAAACAGTACATTGAATGTGGGTTTGTTGATTGAAATGCGTTCCAACATCGTTGGAAACCGTAAAGCCCTCGATGTTTTTAAGTTTGACGGCGAAACCAATACGGCGCGTTCGGGCATAACATCTATCGCACCCGCTATCAAATTCAATCCGTTTAATAATGTGAGCAACTTTACAATTCAAACGGCATTCCATATACCATTGGTTGATAACGAAACCGAAAACAACGTGTTTTTAGACCAAACCGCATACACATTCCAAAATCGATTTTTCTACGATTACACCTTTCCAAGTGGTGATTGGCAACTGTTTACAGAGCTAAACACCGAGTATAATTTTGGTGAGAAAACCAGTTTTGCCAATAAAACATTTGTGTTGGCTCCGGGTGTGTTTTTAAGTTATTTCCCCAATAAGGAATTTACCATTTTAGGATTTGCGCAGCATCAACAACGTGTTGGCGATTTTAAACAAGATTATACGGCATTGGGTTTTGGTGGAAAATATCAATTATGTAAAACTTTAAATTTAGAGGTGCTTTACAGTAATTTTATAAGAGGCAACACTACGGGTTTAGGACAATCATTTAATATAGGTTTAAGGGCTTTGTTTTAATTAATAATGTAAATTAGGAGTTTATAAATCGTTTTTTATGAAACTATTTAAGTTCCTAATTGTTTTTTTAGCGCTGATTTTTCAGACCTGTTTAAGTCAACCAGAAAAAATTAACGGTGTAAGTTTTGTAGCCTCACAAGAGTCCATTGATCATGCGCATGTAAAACCTGTTGTAAACGTCAACGCTAATTATGCAGCCATTATGCCTTTTGGGTTTATACGAAATTTGGAACACCCGGAAATTGTGTTTAACACGCAGCGACAGTGGTTTGGTGAAACCACAGCGGGAGCAAAGCAATATGTTGAAGTACTTCGACAAAAGCATATTAAAATTATGATAAAACCCCAAATTTGGATTTGGCATGGCGAATTTACGGGGTATTTAGAAATGGCATCTGAAGCCGATTGGAAAACCTTGGAAAATTCATATTCCAAATTTATATTAGAATACGCCCAATTAGCTCATGAGTTTGATGCTGAACTATTTTGCATTGGTACAGAACTTGAAAAATTCATTGAAAACAGACCAGATTATTGGCGTAATTTAATTGCGGAAATAAAAAAAACATACAAAGGCAAACTAACTTACGCTGCCAATTGGGACGAGTTTAAGCATACACCATTTTGGGATGAATTGGATTTTATTGGCATTGACGCCTATTTTCCCGTTAGCGATAGTAAAACGCCTACGGTCGCCGAAGCTACAGCAGGTTGGAAAGCACATAAACCAGTTATTGAACAGGTTTCAAATACCTTTAACAAACCTATTTTGTTTACTGAATTTGGCTATAGAAGCGTGGATTATTCTGGGAAAGAACCTTGGAAAAGCGACAGAAATATGGGGCATGTTAATTTAGATGCGCAAACCAATACCACTAAAGCGCTGTTGGAAAACTTTTGGAATGAAGACTGGTTTGCCGGTGGTTTTATTTGGAAATGGTTTGTTAATCACGAAGCGGTTGGTGGCGTAAACAATGCACAATTTACACCGCAAAACAAACCCGTTGAAGCTGTTTTACGTAAACATTACAGTGATTTTAAATGAATAAATTGAAGTACATATTGGTCTGTCTTTTCGCTTTTACATCTTGTTCAAAAGATGCGGATGACGACCTGCGCAATACGTTAGAAGCTTACGTTTTAAACAGGTCTTTTGAAGTGGGTGCTGTTATTGCCTGTGCCGCAAGCGATGAAAATACCAACGAGATTCTAACCTTTTATTACCCAGAATCCGGTGCAACCCATATCCGCCTTTATGAAACTGAAAATGCACAAGTTGACCAAAACGAGTTTTCAAATTATGTGCAAATCACCATTCCAAACGAACCGTTTTTTAATGGGTATTTGGGCAAGTTTGTACAATCTTCTTCAAATGAAAAATGGATTATTGTTACTTTTGAATTGCATGGTGAAATAAAAATGTCCAACCCCATTCGGTCCAAACAAAACACCAAACCAACTGTTTGGAATAGTGAAGTCGTTATCGACCAATCGCAACCCAACATGCCTAATTTTATGTGGGAAGATGATGCTTTTGACGATAATGCCATATATTTTCAAGTGGTTTCGGATGCGCAAAACAATTTACTTTCGGGCACCTATACTTACGAGAATCATTTTCAATATTACAACACATCCAACGTGGTTCTAAATATAACGACCCAGCAAACGCCACCATTGCTCATTTCTGGAAATAATTATAACTTCACCTTAATGGATGTTAGTGAAAATAATTGGGTAAATTGGGGCATTCTTAAAACCTTTGAAGCTCAATGAGTAAAACGCTAGCCATTGTATTTTTAAGCTTTTTCACTGTGAGTTTGTTTTCGCAGAATTATACGGTTGCCGATTTAAAAATTCAGGGTAATAAAAAGCTCAAATCGTCTTTCATCAAAAAAATATCATCTATTAAAACTGGAGAAAAGCTGGATTCGTTGGTTATCGAGCAAGATATAAAACGCTTAAAACGCTTGCCGTCGGTGTCTCACGCTTATTATCAGGTGTTTTATTCCGAAAACAATCAATACAACGTGTTTTATAATGTTGTTGAGAACTTCACCTTAATTCCTTCGGCCAATATGTATACCACAAATAACGATGAGTTTGCCTATCGTTTGGGACTGCACGAGTTTAATTTATTGGGGAGAAACATTGGTTTTGGCGGGTTTTATCAAAAGGATATTTACAGCAGTTACGCCATAAATTTTAGGGCGCCTTATTTGGTTTCAAACAAATTGGGTTTGGCTGTAAACTATCAAGATTTAACAACCCAAGAGCCTGTTTTTTTTGATGGTACAACGGCCGATTATAAATACAATAACCAATCTTTGGAAATTTTGGGTTTATACGAGTTTAACTTTAACAACAAACTGGAACTCGGAATAAACTATTTTGTTGAAGATTATGCCTATAAATCTGGCGCTACAAACCCCAATGTGCCACAGCAATTAAATGTGCACAAATGGTTGCTTAAAAGCATTTACGAATACAACAATCTGGATTATTTTTACCAATATGTGTCCGGTGTTAAAAATCAATTTAACTTTCAATATGTAACATCAACCAACGATATGCTCCCTGATTTTTTTATCGCTTGGAACGATTTTTTCTATTTTAAACGTTTTGGCATGCGTAGTATTTGGGCAAACCGATTGAGATTGGGCTTGTCAAAAAACGATAAAACGCCATTCGCCCCTTTTTCGGTAGATAATAATTTGAATGTTCGTGGCGTTGGAAACACCATCGACAGAGGCACAGGCGTTATTGTTTTAAATACCGAATTCCGTTATACCATTTACGAGAAAAATTGGTTCGTTTTGCAAGGAAACACATTTGTTGATGCCGGTTCTTGGCGAAATCCAGGAGGCGATTTTGGCGATTTTAGTAAAGACGAAAACATCAAAATATATCCGGGTTTGGGGCTTCGTTTTATTCATAAAAAAATATACAACGCCATTTTTAGAATTGATTACGGACATGGGATCACCAAAAATGCAACCAAGGGTTTTGTGTTTGGTATTGGACAATATTTTTAAAGTATTTCGGGCGTTACCTCTTCGTGCCTTGGGGTCGGGCTTTCACCAGTCGCTCTCTGCGAGGAGCTCCAACAAACTTGTGCTGAGCGATGTCGAAGTATGCTCAATCCCTAACGAACCAATCCGCCACAGTAAGTTTTAAAACGCAAAGTCTAGTTAATTCAAACACAAACATTTATTTTTGAAAAAACGAGGGTTATATGCGAACATTTGCAATTGGCGATATTCATGGTGGTTTAAAAGCATTAATTCAGCTATTGAATAAAATGGAAATTAAAGATGAAGACACCCTTATTTTTATGGGCGATTATGTTGATGGCTGGAGCGAATCTGCACAGGTTGTTGCGTTTTTAATAGACCTTTCTAAAAATTTCAATTGTGTTTTTATAAAGGGGAACCACGATGTTTGGTGTGAAAACTGGTTAAGAGAAGACCGTGTTGACCCCGTTTGGTATATGCATGGCGGTAAAGAAACCATAGACAGTTATGCGGGGTTTTCGGAAGCCAAAAAAAAGAAGCATTTAGAATTTTTTGAAAGTATGCCACTTTATTTTATTGACGGCGAAAACAGATTGTTTGTTCACGCTGGATTTACATCAATGCACGGTGTGGAAAAAGAGGTTTTTAAAGAAAGTTTATATTTCGATAGAACGCTTTGGGAAATGGCTTTAACGATGGATAATCGCATTGCAAAGGATTCTACATTATACCCAAACCGATTAAAACACTACAGCGAAATTTTTATTGGGCACACTCCAACTATAAATTTTAACGTCGGCGTGCCCATGCAAGCCGCAAACATTTGGAACATTGATACGGGCGCTGCGTTTACCGGTAAATTATCTGGAATGAATATAGACACGAAAGCGTTTTTCCAAAGTGATAATTTGCCCAATTTATACCCCAATGAAAAGGGGAGGAATAGAGGTTAAATAAGTTAACTGCGTTTTTAGTTTGGGTCTCCTGCAAGGTTTTGTTTTAAGCTTGTAAGTCTACTAAAAAGAACATACCTCAAGGTTCTGGAAACCTTATAGGTTAATTTCACTCAATACTCTTAAAATCCTTTATCGCCTGATTGGGTTCCATAACATTATAGCCTTTCCAAAATTCGGGGTCGTATTTTGGTAAATACGTGGGCTTAACTTTGGCTTTTTCAGTAATGTTATTAAATGCCGTTTCGGTAATACTTTCGTTTTCAAAAACCACGAGTTCTTTTTTGGTGGTGTTCGATACGATAAAATGAATATGGGTAGAAATTTCATTCTGCTTTCTCCGCCCTTTTACATGTTTGTTTTTTTCAATAATCTTTAATGGGCGTTTAATTCCAAACTTATTCCCGTTTTCCACTTCGGCATATTTAAGGGCATATTTAGCGGCATTATTTTTAGCATAAATAAAGGTGCCTTTTTTTAAATATTCACTGTAAGAGATGCCTAAAAGTCTAAAGTTTTTTAGGTTTTTCACATTCTCATAGTCCACCCTAACAATGGCAAAATCATCAGTATTGATATATAAAACACCTTTGAAACCTTCTTTTCGCTTTGGGGTAAATGTTATTTTATAAACAAATTCACCGTTTAAAAATTGATAGTCCAAAAGCTCGAATCTGTATCTGTTAGACTTTTCAAGAAAGTTTAAAAACGAATCCTCAAAGATAAAACTGCTGGTCTCTAAATTTGCAATAGCGCGTTTTCTGTATCTTAAAAAGTTCTGTTTACGTTCGTTTTCCTTCTTTTTTTGTTCGTCAATAAAGGCTTTGGTTTTTTCAATGTCTTCATCGGCTTGGGCATCGCCAAAAAAGGAAGAGTCAATGTCTTCTTTTGTGCCGAAAATCCCGGATTTAATTTTAAAATAGGAATCTCTTTTAATGTGTTTTTTAAAAATGGTATTAAATTTTTCTTCAAGGTCTTCAAATGAGATTTCATTGTTTTTGTCGTAAAGGTTTGAAGCTTTTATAATATCTAATTTTAGGGCGTTTTCAGCAATGGGCTTTAGGTATAAATCACCTAAAAGCTCTGTGTAATTACCCGAGTTTTTAGGCATAATATCCAATACGCTATCAACAAATTTTTGATTGATTTCCGGAATGGTCGATTTATTAATAGCAATGATGTTTTTAATCATGTTATTATGGTCGGATTGCCTATAAAACAGCCTGCTTTTGGTGTATTCAAAATCGTAATTTGTTGCTAAGTTTTCTTGTGTTTTTTCTATAATTTCCTCAACCGTATAGGCTTTGTTCGAAACCAAAACCTCGTCCAATTCAATGGATTTCTGACTTAAAACAATAATGCTATCGGTGAATTTTTCAACTGCAACGCGCTTGGTTTCGTAACCCAAACAATTGATAAAAAGGGAGTCGTTTGCCCTAGTTTTTTTATTCAAATATATTTGAAACACGCCATTGTCGTTACTAATAACCCCAGATTTTTTATTGAGCTCAATAGTCGCAAACGCGATGGGTTTT
Source organism: Hwangdonia sp. (assembly GCF_048381975.1). NCBI lineage: Bacteria > Pseudomonadati > Bacteroidota > Flavobacteriia > Flavobacteriales > Flavobacteriaceae > Hwangdonia > Hwangdonia sp. Next base: position 43,264 of record NZ_JBLWYT010000010.1, read on the forward strand.
TGTGTAGTGGAATCAATTAATTTGGCATGAATGGAGTTCTGTGTTTGAGACCATTGAAAAATAAATAATGTAAATAAAACTAGAAATAATTTTGGATTCATATAAAAATCTATTTGCTATAAAAGTAGACGATTATATAACCTATTTGTACCATTTAGAGTTTCGTTAAGTGAATTTTATCATTTTTTAACACTTACATATTTTAAATAATATTGGTTTAATTGATTTGGCGAAGCGCCCAACCATTTTTTTAAATGAATGGTCCAATAATGAAATTGCAAACGCCAAACACCATTGGTATTGTAATGCCTTGGCGAGGTTGTTAACCATTTTTGAATGACCACAAATTGCTTGCGAGCGTAAAGTTTGCCAATTAAATCGTTGTCTTCGTATATTTTAAAATTCTCATCAAAACCATTAAGGGTTTTAAAAAGTGATTTTGTGATAAATAAACTTTGGTCGCCACCTCGACAAGATTTTAAAGGTAATCGTGTTAATTGTCCCGCTAGTTTTAGCCACCAATGGTCGCTGTTAAATTTCATGATAAAGCAACCGGCATGATGGTTTTTTTCAACTTGTTCAATAATATATTCGTCGAAATTTTTAGGTGGAAAAGAATCGGCATGCAAAAAATACAGAATGTTTCCCGAAGCGTTTTTTGCTCCTAAATTCATTTGTTTGGCACGACCTTTTTGCGAGTGAATTAATTTGATGTCTGGTCGAGTAGAATTTTCGATAGAAAATTTTGTATCGAGAACTTTAATTAAGTCTTCTCGACACAATTTTTCGTTATGCTCAAAATCACTCGAAGTGACAAAGTTCTGTACTATTTTACAAGTCTGGTCTGTACTGCCGCCATCAACAATAATAATGTCTGAAATGTTTTCTTTCGAAGCATTTTTCAATAAATGATTCAACAGATTTTCAATATGGTCTGCTTCATTTAATGTAGGTATAATTATGGAGATTTGGTGTTTCATATTTTGTTTTTAGAGACCTGTTAGGTTTTTAAAACCTGACAGGTCTAAATGTTTTTATTCATTCAAATCCCAATTATAGCTTTTATAACTTTTTTTCGCTTTCGCGGAAATTTGAACGTCTGAATATTGGTTTAAAAAATCGACTAAACTACCATTTTGTTTAAAATCTTTTGCAAACCATTGAAATATTTTCGATAGCTCAAGACTGTCTTTTGATATGTTGTTTTTTGTTGAATCGCTTAAAAAACCCTTTGTGGCTTTAGTAAGTTGTGCTTCTAAATTTTCAGCCGTATAAGCTTCGTTTAATAATTTAGGGCATGAAACCGAGGCGCAAACAATGGTAAAATGAATTCGTGGTTCGTCCATTTTCCGTAAAATCTCATGTTCAATATCATTTAAACTAAACTCTTTTTCACCTAATTTCCACAGGCGTTGCTCCCAGGGTTTTTTAATGTCTTTTATGCTTTTTAGGGGATACTGTCGCAAAATTAAATCAATCGTAAAAGCATTGTAAGCGTTAATCCAAAAGGCAAGCTTTTCATCGTTAGAAATAGTGTTAAAAGCATCATTTGCATAAAATAAGCTTAAAGCGTAAATGTAGTCGAGCAGTTTTTTATGCTCGATTTTAAATGATTTGTAATTTACATTGCCGTTTTCTGAAACGTGTTTCACTAATAGTTCGTCCCATAATTGATGTGTGGTAATAACTCCTTTGGTAAGCTTTTGATGGAATCCGTTATCAGCTACTTCAGTTTCTTTTTGCAATGGCGAATCTATTTCCTTTTTGGTGTCTATTTCAGATTGAACTACGGGATTAGGTTTATGTTCAACCACCTTTTTCGTTCTAGCGCAAGCTGATAAAATGATGACAAAGGTTGTTAAAATGAGGTATTTCATTTTATGATAAAGTTTCTAAAAGTTTAAATAAAATTGCACTTACAATGGCTGCTAATGGTAGCGTTAAAAACCAAGATAACAATATTTTGCTTATCATTTTGTAATCTGCTTTTTTGGTCGCAGTTCCTATTCCGAAAATAGAACCAACCGATACATGGGTGGTAGAAACCGGTAGCCCATGAATGCTTGCCGAAGTTACCAACAAACCTGTAATTAAGTTGGCCGTAAACCCTTGTCCGGAATTCATCGGCGTGATTTTTTTACTCATGGTCAACCCTACTTTTTTGGCATTCATCAAGCCACCAAAAGCCATGACAATAGCAATAATTGCCATGCTTAATTTAATATCTATAACGTTGATTATTAAAAGCAACCCAACAATCTTGGGCGTGTCGTTTAATCCGCGCGCAAAACTTACAATGCCGGCGCTTAAATAATGTAAAGCATCTAAAACTTTTTGTGAACTTAAGCCTAGAATTTGCCCTTCGTAAGTTTCTGTTTTATTTTGAATGGTGGCTTTAATAGCGGTTTTGGATTTCAAACTTAAGGTTTTATCCATATTTAAAGTAGCTATGGACTGCGTTTGTTTTTTATGGATATTCAAATTTGTTTTTTTGGTAACGCCTAATTGTTTTCTAAAGTATTTAAAAATAATGTAAAGCATTAAACTTAATACAGCGGCCATTAAAGGGCTTACAATTAATGGTATTAAAAAAGTGGTTCCTAGTTTTTCGAAGTTAAACTGAGAGCCCACTGCCATAACACCGGCACCAAATAACGCGCCCACTAAACTATGTGTTGTAGAAATGGGCATGCCGATTTTTGTGGCAATAAATACGGTTAAAGCGGCTCCAAAAGCTATTGAAATAGCAAAAATTGGCATTGCGATTAGTTCGTTTGGGACTAATCCTTTTCCTGAAAAATTCTTGACCAATTCTTTTGCCAATAAAATCGCAGCTACAGAACCTGAAAGTGTGGTAATGGTTGCCCAATTAATAGCCTTTTTGTAGTTGGTAGTACCGCTTCCAAAAAGTGTGGCAACACCTTTAAAATTATCGTTAGCACCATTGCTGTACGCTAAAAAACAGGCTGAAAGAAATAAAAGAGCAAGAATCATTAATAAATCGTTTATTAAGATTTTGACGATTATATAAGTGATTGCTTACTATTATCTTTAAAAATTAAATGTTAAAAAAAGAGCGACCCATGGGTCGCTCTTTTAATTATTTTGCAATTAGATGCTTAGCAACAACCGCCACCATCGTAATGAAACGTAGATTCTGAAAAATAGATATCATCTCTATTTAAAGCTTGTAAAGTTGCAGCTGTTTTATCGCATATCGCTAAGGGTTGATTTTTTAGTAAAACATGACCCGCTTTGTCGTCAAAATAGTCATCGGCGCCATAATAAATAGCTGCTTTCCCAGTAAAAACACATGGGCCATCAGCGGGCATCGGGTCTTTAATGGCAGCAACTTCTATGGATTCAATATAGATTAATTCGTCTGTTGGATAATTTTTAGGATCAAGAATTCTGTACGGTTTTCGAGCTCTAATTTCAATGGTTCCAAAACCTGCATCGGTTAATGCTTTTACGTATTCTGCAATGGGCAAACTACCGCTTAAACAAAGGGCCCGTAAGCGTTCGTCGTTACGCAGATCATCATTCATGGGTTGTTCGCAGGTCGGGTCGCTCATTACTAAACGCCCGTGGGGTTTTAGTACTCGGTACATTTCGGCAATGGCTTTTTTTAAATCATCAGCCTTAAAAATATTGAATAAGCAGTTTTGTGCGGCCACGTCTATACTATTATCTTCAACAGGAAGATTCATGGCATCACCTTTTTTAAGGTCGACAAATTTACTTTTAAACCAAGGATTTTGAGCTTCGGCTTCCATGAAGTTTTTGCGTGAAGCTTCTAACATTTCATCGACAACATCCACACCAATTACACCGCCTTTTTGACGATTGAAGTAGGCAAATTGCAGCAATTCCATACCACCGCCCACACCAACATAAAGCATTTTTGGGTTGTTGGTTAAATCGCGTGCATGAACCGTAGAACCACAGCCATAGTTCATTTCCTGCATGATTTTTGGGATTTTTAACTCGGGCAATTCCCAAATAGGGTTTGTGGTGCAGCAGAGCCCGACATCGGGTGTTAATGCCGCTTCTTTGTAAACGTTGTGTGTGGTTTCTAGGTAGCTCATTTTTTTTCAGTTTGCAGTTGGCAGTATTCAGTTTACAGTCCCAGAATAACTGAAAACTGTGGACTGAAAACCGCCAACTAATTAAAGTGTTTTTATTAATTCCTTAAATAATGTAATCATATTTGGTTCTGCTTTTGCAGCCATGGCTATGATTTCTGAAATATCAACAGGTTTTAGATTATCTGGGTCGCATTCATCGGTTAAAACTGACACTGCCGCTACTTTTATATTTAGATGATTGGCAACAATAATCTCGGGAACGGTGCTCATACCAACGGCATCGGCACCAATAATTTTAAGCATTCTGTATTCGGCGCGAGTTTCCAATTGCGGGCCAACAACACTGGCGTAAACGCCTTCGTGAAGTTTTATGTTGCGGTTTTTGGCAATGGTTTTAAATGTAGAATTGATGCCCTCATTGTACGGTGCACTCATATCCGTAAAGCGTTCGCCTAAATTCTCGACACCGTTAAAAGCCAATGGCGAACTGCCTTGTAAATTTATATGATCCTCAATAAGCATGAGTTCCCCTTTTTTGAAGTTGAGGTTTATAGCACCGGCGGCGTTGGAAACCAACAAGGTTGTTATGCCCAGTTTTTCCATAATACGTACCGGATAGGTAACATCTTGTAGCGTGTAGCCTTCGTACAAATGAAAACGGCCTTGCATAACAATAACTTTTTTTCCGGCTAAATGGCCATAAACAAGTTTGCCTTTATGGAACTCGACCGTGGCGGTTGGAAAGTAAGGAATATGGTTGTAGCTAGCCTCAACCAAAATGTCTATTTCGTTTATAAGTTGACCCAATCCGGTTCCTAAAATGATACCAATTTCTGGGCTTTCGAATCCTTTTTCTTGAAGGTATTCAACAGTTTCGTTAATGTATTTTAACATGTGTTAATATTTGTGAATTTGAAAAATTTGATTAAAAATAAGAGTTTCCAGCAACTGTTTGCCATCTTTTCAATCATTTAATTGTTCTATGCGGTGTTGTAATTTAATATTCGATTTGTAAAATGCTGAGGCTTGTAAATCTTCAAATGTGTCGATGTCGTTTAAAGGCTCAAGCAACCCGAAAGATACAGCATTTTGTTGTAATTCGTTTAAAGTAGCTTCTAATAAATTGGATTGGCTCCACGGTTTGTTATCGAAAATAAAATGATGCATTTTGTTCATGCCGATTAGGTAATAGCCACCATCGATGGCGGGACCAAAAACAACATCATGGGTTTTTAGGGATTGCAATCCGGTTTTAATATAAGTGGCATTGATGTCGGGCAAATCGGAGCCGATTAACACGATGTTTTCATATCCATCTTCAATTCCTTTTATAAAGGCGTTTTTCATGCGCTCGCCTAAATCTTTACCTTTTTGAACGGCTTTATATTGGCCTTTCCATTTGGAATCAATTATGGCATCAGAAAAATAAATACGCTTATCGATTGCTATGTTTTCGGTAGCTTTTTCGGTGATTTTAACCAGTTCGCTGTATACCTCAAAGGCCGCTTGATTGCCAATGGTTTTGGCGAGTCGCGTTTTTACTTTGCCCAGTTTGATGTTTTTCACAAAAACGATAATGAGTGCTTTAGTCATAAATTTTAATGCCTTTTTTTAACCATTTACTCCATTCTTTATTGAATGTGTGTATGCTATCGGTTTCTTTTTCTTCGGAATTATAAACGGGTAAATTGTTGTTTTTCCATTCAAAAATTCCACCGTATAAATTGTAAATACTGGTGTAACCTGCTTTTTTGAGTTTTTCGGCAATATCTTCGGACCGTACTCCTATCGAGCAATACACGATTACAGGTTGCTGTTTGTTGTTGAGTTTTTTTATGGTTTTTTTAAGATTGAAATCGTCGTAACCCACATAAATAGCGTTTTTTAGTCGACTGGTTTTGTATTCTGAAAATTCCCGGGCATCTAAAATAACGGCGTTTAGCTGTTTTGAAGCGTCTTTAACCGTAATGTACGGGATGCTTTCTGTATTGTATTTTTTTAAGACCTCTGCAATTGATTTTTGAGAAAAACTTAAAGTAGATATTAAGAATATTATTATGTATGCTATTTTTTTTGCCACGAATTCACGAATATTTTATTTAAGAAATATAGATTGTTTAAAATGTAATACCTGCAAACGGCTACTGATTACTGACGAGTAGCTACGCCACAACGCCTTGACAGCTACTTCCGGCTCCCGCGGTACAACCGTAACAGTGTTGCGAAATTACAATATTTCGGCCTTCCAATAGTGCTTCGTTGTATTCTGAAATATGTTTGGCTTTACTGTTTACGGGCAATTCCAACATTTGGTTAAAATCGCAGTCGTATAAATAACCGTCCCAACTTACAGACAGCGTATTGGTGCACATCACGTTTGCAACGGCAGCAGGATTGTAGGCTTCAACGAGCGCGTACATGTAATCTTCATAATTTTCCGAAGCGATCAAATAATCCAAAAACCGTGAAATCGGTAAATTGGTAATGGCGAATAAATTATGGAATTGAATGTTGAAATCTTCTTTTAACGCTTTTTTAAAATCCTTTTCCATAGCGGTTTGATCGCCCGGTAAAAACGCACCCGACGGATTGTAAACCAAATCTAATTTAAGCTTGCTGTCTGGCATGCCGTAACCAACGGCGTTTAATTCTTGTAACGCTTTTATGGATTGATCGAATACACCTTCGCCACGTTGTTTATCGGTTTTTCCGCGTGTCCAATGTGGCATGGAGCTTATTACGTGTATATTGTGTTTTTTAAAGAATTCCGGTAAATCGTGATATTTTTTATTGGCGCGGATAATGGTGAGGTTGGAACGCACGATAAAATCTGTAATACCGGCTTTGGATGCTTCTTCGACAAACCAACGGAAATCGGGGTTCATTTCGGGTGCACCACCTGTTAAGTCGAGCGTGTGCGCGCCTGTTTTTTTTATAACATTTAAACACTGTTGCATGGTTTCGCGGGTCATGATTTCTTTGCGGTCTGGACCCGCATCAACATGACAGTGCTCGCAAACTTGATTGCACATATAGCCCACGTTTATCTGTAGGATTTCCAGTTTTTTCGCTTTAAGCGGAAACTGATTGGTTTCGGCAATTTTAGCTTTAAAGGTTGGCAGTTCGCCGTTTTTGAAAATACCGTTAGATAGAATTTCCAGTTGCCTGTTGCTTTGTGCTAAATCGCTTTGGCGTTTATGTAAGGATTGTGTTTTTGTCATATTCATTTTTTTTCTATTCATTTTGCCTTGGTGCAAAACGAACCAAAAAATCATGTCAATCTGAGGAAATTGCTAAAGCATCATTCGCTTTCGGAATTACGTGCTTGAAGCTACGCTTCGCATCTTCATTCCTTCGCTCTTTATTTCTGCAGATTGACTTTCCCGACTGCGCCGGAATTTAGGGCTTGACTTTTTGTTTGGTTTCTTTTCTGTTTTTAACTTGTTTTTTGTTTTCCCCAAAATTCTTTTTAAATAAACTCTGACTACAGGCCGGTTATTGCCCTCTGCAAACGGGCCCGCGTTAGGGATTGAACGGTTCGACTGCGCTCACCGCAGGCTAAATGTTTGAGCTCCCCGACGCAGGAGGGAGCGAGTAGTGAAAGCCCGACCCGACGGTCGCTGAGGTACTCGAAGCGCAGGGTAACGCCCAAAAAATTACCCGTCCAGTTTGTTTACTTTATTCATCATTTGCACACCATGAACCAGGGTTGCTCCGCTTTTTATGGCGGCGCCTACGTGTAGGGCTTCCATCATTTCTTCTTTGGTTATGCCGCGTTGCAGGCCGTCTTTGGTGTAAGCATCGATGCAGTACGGGCATTGCTCGGTGTGCGAAACGGCTAGCGCGATTAACGATTTTTCGCGGGCAGTGAGCGCACTTTCTTTAAAAACCGAATTGTAATAATCGAAAAATTTGGTGCCCAATTCTTCGTTCCACTCGGTGATATTTCCGAATTTTTTAAGATCTGCTGGGTCGTAATATGTTTTAGACATAGTTATTTGTTATGTGTTAAGTAGACGAAAGCTTTTGCTAAAGTTTACAGTAAATTTAGTTAAATTATTGCTGGTTTATTTTGGCTTAAACATAATGATATTATAAGATACCATCCGTTAAAAAAGTCTTATTTTTATTGGCATTTTATTTTTATGTTAAACTGGATAGACTTACTGAAGCATTATAAAGATAAGCGGGAAGCTGTGGCTTTAATTACCGTTACCCAATGCCTTGGCTCGACACCTTGTGTGGTTGGTTCGAGAATGATTGTTACCAAAAACAGGGATATTCACGGTACGATTGGTGGCGGAAAACTTGAGTTTAATGCCATAGATGAGGCGATTATTGCCATTAATGAAAATAGAATTATGACATCGAGTTACACCTTAGGGCCGGAATTTGAGCAATGTTGTGGCGGTAAAGTGGAATTAATTATTGAACCTATGAACCAATTTCCGAAATTATTTGTGTTTGGCGCGGGACACATTGGTGTTGAAATTTGTAATATGATGGAAAACACCCCTTTTGAAGTGCATTTAATTGATTCTCGAGCCAATTGGTTCTCTAAAATTCCATTGAAAGCTCACGTCCATAAACATGAAGCCAAATTAAACGATTTTAAAACCTTTAAGGATGCGGTGCAATGGGGAAGCCAATGTTATGTATTGGTTTTAACGCACGACCATAAATTGGATTTTGATATTATTGCGATGGCACTAAAACAGGATACCGAGTTTTTAGGGTTGATTGGCAGTAAAACCAAGCGTGTGCGATTTAACAATATGCTTATTAAAGACATGCAGATTATAGAAGGCATGGGCCATGTAGTTTGCCCTATTGGTTTGGAACTTGGTGGTAATTCTCCCAAGGAAATTGCGATAAGTGTTGTGGCGCAACTCATTCAAATACACTATAAAGGTTTACCCGAAAAGCGTTTCGCTTAATGCGTAATAAATGGCCATAATTGCTGAAAAAATAGCACTTCCCAAAAATCGCCACTTGAGTTTAAATCGGTTTTGAATGATATAATTCGCAATAAATGAAATTAAAATGTTGGCTAAAAACGACCAAAAGGCAATGGCTAAAAGATTCCAGCCAATTGTTTTGAACTCACCGGAAAATAACTTGATAAACAACAAATGCCTTGCTACCCATAATGGATTAAAATAAAGTACGGCAAGTCCTGTTTTGGTTAGCGTCGCTTTAATGCCTTTTAAATGGGCTGTTTTTTTTACAATCCAATCAAAATAATTTGGGATTTCGAAAGCGTAAAAGGTGGCTCCAACGAGCATCAGGCCTAGGACACGATATACTGAAAACTCATCAATTAAAAGTGCTGCAATAGTATCTCCGGCACTATAAATTAGTGCGCCTTTAAGGATGTTGGATGTTTTGTAGTGTAGTGCGATAGGTTTAGTTATTGTCCTGCAAGGTTTCAAAAACCTTGTAGGTATTAATCATCTTTTTACACCTACAAGGTCGAAAAAAAAGGCCTTGCAGGATAGGTTGTGAGTACAATTTAGCTTTCATACAAACCCATGAGTACTTTTTCCGGAGTCATAGGTGCGTGGAATTTTAGTTTATAATTTGGGTTAAACGCTTTAAGGGCATTCTGAATGGCGAAATAAGCACCAATGCCGTACATTAATGGCGGTTCGCCAACAGCTTTCGATTTTAAGATGGCCAGCTTATGCCCACTGGTTTCCAAAGGCACTGTTTCAACTGTTTTTGGTACTGAAAATATATCAGGAACTTTATATGTCGATAATGCATTTGAAAGCAATTTGCCTTCATCGTTATATGCGATTTCTTCCATAGTCATCCATCCGATGCCTTGTGCCAATGCGCCTTCAACCTGCCCCAAATCAATGGCTTTGTTCATGCTTTTGCCGTAGTCGTGTACTATTTTAACAGCGTCAAATTCGTAGGTGCCGCGCGTGCAATCAACGGTTGTGGTAATAATGGCGGTTCCATAAACGTGATAGGCGAAAGGATGTCCTTTTTCCTTAGATTTATCAAAGTGGATTTCTGGAGTGGCGTAGTGAGCGTTTTCAGTTAAAGCGACACGTTTCAACATGGTTTTACTGATGAGCTCCGTCCACGATAAATCCGATTTTTCATTATTTACATAAACGAATTCATCTTTTAATTCAATGTGTTCTTCTGAAACATTAAAGTCTTCCGAAGCCACTTTTTTCAAACGGTCAAGTAACGCGTTACAAGCTTTTAATGTTGCTTTTCCGTTTAAATCGGCCGTAGAACTTGCCGCAGAAGGCGAGGTATTGGCAACTCTTGTGGTGTTTGTGGTTTCAATCTTTATTTTTTCAATAGGAATAGAAAATACCTGTGCTGCAATCTGCATGATTTTGGTGTTTACGCCTTGACCCATTTCAACAGCGGCAGTGCTAATGCCAACGCTTCCGTCAAGGTAAATATGAACCAAGGCACGTGCGTGATTCATGGGTGTATTGGTAAATGAGATGCCGAAACAAATAGGCATGAGCGCTATGCCCTTTTTGAAATTTTGATGGTTTTTGTTAAAATCTTCAACCTCTTTTTCCAAAGTTTCAATATGGTAAATCGATTTGGCCGAATCCCAAGTGTTTTTAGCTTCCACTTGTTTGGCAATTTGACCATAGGAAAAGGTATCGTTTTCTTGAAGCAAGTTAATTTCTTGAATTTTTTGTGCGGGCACGCCAATTTCATGTGCAGCTTTTGCAATAGCAGATTCTATAACAAACATGCCTTGTGGTCCGCCAAAACCACGAAATGCTGTGTTTGGTGGCAAATTGGTTTTGCAACTTAAAACGGTTGTGGTCACGTTCGGAACAAAATAACTGTTGGTCGCGTGAAATAAGGTGCGTTCGGCAATGGCGGGCGATAAATCGGCGGCAGCACCCGAATTTTGAAGAAACTCAGCTTCGTAAGCCAAAATTTTTAAGTCTTTTGAAAGCCCTATTTTATAGATACTTTCATAAGGATGCCGCTTGCCCGTCATGCGTAAATCGTCATGGCGATTCAGTATTAATTTTACTGATTGGTTTAAATGAAAAGTTCCCAAAGCAGCCATAACGGCCCAAGGAGTGGCTTGGTCTTCTTTTCCGCCAAAACCACCTCCCAGACGAGTAACGTCCACTTCAATTTTGTGCATGGAAACGCCTAAAACCTGGGCAACAGTTTTTTGGACAGCTGTTGGCCCTTGGGTTGATGAGGTGATTTTAATGTTTCCATTTTCTAAAGGTTCGGCATAAGCGCCCTGCGCTTCGATGTATAAATGTTCTTGTCCGTTTGAGAAGGTTTCGCCCTCAAAAACATAGGTGCAATTTGCAAAGGCTTTTTCGGTGTCACCTAAACTAAAAGTACGCGGAGCATTTATAAAACTGCCTTTCGCCTTGGCTTGTTTTGCGGTGGTAATAACTGGTAATTCCTCGATTTCAATTTTAATTAATTCCCTTGCTTGTCGCGCAATAAATTCGGTTTCGGCAACGATAAGTGCGATTGGCATGCCGCAAAAATGAACCTCGTTTTCGGCAAATAAAGGTTCGTCTGGAATAATGCCACCAATTTGGTTTTTTCCGGGAATATCTTTGTAGGTAAAAATGCGTTCAACACCCTCCAAAGCTTCCGCTTTAGAATAATCAACATGCTTTATTTTTCCGTGTGCTTTTGGCGAATCGAAAACCACGGCGTGAAATGTGCCTTGTCTGATATTTACATCATCAACATACAACGATTCACCACGAAGATGGGTGTACGAATCCAGGTTTTTTATGCTCTGTTTTAAAGCCGTTTCAACTTGCGATTTTTTAAAATCCAAAATGGTATTTGATTTGTTTTTATGCATGTTGAACAAAGTCGTTTAAAGTGAATTGCTTCGGAAATAACTCGGTGAAATGTGCAAAGAACAACTGTCTTGCCAATAAACGTTTGTAATCGCTCGAACCGCGAACATCGCTAATTGGAGAAATTTCGTTTTGGAGGATTTCGTTGGCTTCAAGTATGGTTTCAGCAGTCAAAGGTTTTCCGGTTAAAAACCGAGACGTGTCGTGTAAATACTTCGGAATGGCAGCAACACCACCAATGGACACATGTGCTTCTAAGATCATGCTGTTTTCAACTGAAAGAAGAATGGCAGAATTAACGCTAGCAATATCTAAATGGGTTCTTTTAGAAACTTTTTCAAAATTAAAAAACGAATGTGGAGTTGGTAATTTAAAACGAATTGTTTTCAGCAATTCACCTTCGTTTAGATCAAATTTTTTATAATCTTTATAGAAATTTTTAAGCGCTAAATGTCTTTCGGTTCCGTTATCATTTAAAATGGTAATTTCGCTGTTTAATGCTAAAAAGAAGATGGTCATATCGCCAATGGGCGAAGCGTTGACTAGGTTTCCACCAAATGAAGCCATGTTTCTAATTTGCTCTGAAGACACCAATTTCAGATGTTTTTTTAGATTTGGAAAATAGTGGTTTATTTCATGGTGATTCCATAAATCGGAAACGGTTGAATTGGTTCCGATGGTGCAAATGCCGTTGTTTGTGTTTATGCCTTTTAAAGCATCTTTTTCAGTTATAAGATGCACCGCATTGTCAACTAAATTATCGGCTTGCTGCACATATAAATCGGTACCACCGGCAACATATTTTCCTTTGGGCTGTTGTATTGCTTTAGCTTTTAAGTTTTTTAAACGCTTCGGGATATCCTTAAAATATTCGGGAAAAAATTCGTTTTCAATTAACCAATTAAATGAATTTTCATCTGTATTTCCTAATTTATCGCATACATGTTGCGCTGCTTTTTCAATAGATTTATAGCCTGTGCACCTGCAAATATTTCCGCTGATGGCATCTAAAGCATGGTTGTAATTTTTTTCAGAATTTGACAAAGCAAAACCCGTTAACGCAACCACGAATCCAGGAGTGCAAAATCCGCATTGCGTCGCATAATTGTCTTTCATGGCCAATTGCACAGCGGTTAGTTTTTTTGATAGGTTTGTACCTTCAACCGTTACAATGTGTTTGCCATGTGCATTACCTAAAGGCGAAATGCAGGAGGTAATGCTTTGGTAGTTTATGGTGTCATTCTCCAACGTGCCAACCAAAACGGTACATGCCCCGCAATCGCCTTCGCGACAGCCAATTTTTGTACCTGTTAAGCGTTGTTGGTAGCGTACAAAGTCGAGCAATGTCATTCCAGAATTTGCCGCCGTTTTGACAATTTTATTATTGAGAATGAATTGAATCATTAATACTCGGTTTTATCTTCTTTTTCAGTCCATTTTTGAAACGCTTCTAAAGCGATATCGCGAGCAAGCTGCTCAAAAGGAATGCTTCGTTTTTCATAAGGCAAAGGGATTTCTTTATAGATAAACTCATCATCAAAACCAATTTTTGCCGCATCAATTTGATTGCTTCCGTAATAAACTTTATCGGGTCGCGCCCAATAAATAGCCCCCAAACACATCGGACAGGGCTCGCAAGAGGTGTAAATTTCACAGCCTTCTAATTGAAAAGAGCCTAAGTTTTTACAGGCATCTCTAATTGCCGTAACTTCGGCATGCGCCGTGGGATCGTTGGTAGATGTGACTTTGTTGTTGCCTCTTCCAACAATTTCACCATCTTTAACAATTACGCATCCAAAAGGGCCACCTTCATTATTTTGCATGCCTTTAAGCGCTGCATTTACAGCTTCGAGCATGAATTTTTCTTTCTTTAATGTATTCATTTTTTTTCTTTTATTAGAGGATAAATAAGCACACCAATATACAATTTTTAAAACCTTAATTGAAGCAGATATTAATTAAAAACTATATTTTAGCAACACTGTAAATTGAAGAAATCATATTGTATTTCATCGATTCAGTACTTGCTTTTTTATAGCTACGGACGTATTAGTAGCAACCTAGTTATGAAGTTAACCAAATTTTTAAAATGAACGTAAATAACGAATTGGATTTAGCCTGGGATTTTGTAAATAATACAGACAGAAATGTGTTTTTAACAGGAAAAGCCGGTACGGGAAAAACCACGTTTTTACACAGACTAAAAATGAAATCGTTAAAGCGTATGGTTGTGGTGGCGCCAACGGGCGTAGCCGCAATTAATGCCAAAGGGGTTACCATTCATTCGTTTTTCCAGATGCCTTTTGGCCCTATTTTGCCCGATGCCGATTTGGGTGCTTCTTCGGGTTTCAATCGTAAATTCAGCAAAACAAAAATCAATATTATCAAATCTTTAGACCTTTTGGTAATTGATGAAATTAGTATGGTTCGCGCCGATTTATTGGATGGCATCGATAAAACCCTAAGGCGGTTTAAAAATAAAAATAAAGTATTTGGTGGCGTGCAATTATTAATGATTGGCGATTTGCAGCAATTGTCGCCGGTTATTAAGGACAACGAATGGCAATTATTAAAAGCGCACTACAAAAACGGCTTCTTTTTTAGTAGCCATGCCTATCAACAATGCAACGCCATTACAGTAGAATTAAAACATATTTACAGGCAGGATAACCCTAAATTTATTGAAATTCTAAACGAAATTAGAGACAATTGCTTGACCCAAGCTTCGGCAGATGAATTGAACAAATGTTACCAACCTAATTTCGTGCCCGATAAAAACGACGGTTACATTGCTTTAACAACGCACAACAATAAAGCGGAACAAACCAACCGCTCCGAATTGGCCAAACTAAAAACAAAAGCGCATACTTATAAAGCTGAAATTGAAGGAAAGTTTCCGGAATATGCTTATCCTAATGACGAAAAATTAGAACTGAAGGTTGGGGCACAGGTCATGTTTATTAAAAATGACAGTTCCAGCGAAAAAAGATATTTCAACGGAAAAATAGGAAAGGTCATTTTGTTGGATAAAGATGAGGTTGTTGTAAACTGTCCCGAAGATGATTTTAATATTGTAACCACCCCGGAAATTTGGGAAAACATAAATTACACCGTTGATGCCGAAACCAAAGATATTTCAGAAAATAAAATAGGGTCGTACACCCAAATGCCATTGCGATTGGCTTGGGCCATAACCATTCATAAAAGTCAGGGTTTAACCTTTGAAAAAGCCATTATAGATGCCCAAGGTGCTTTTGCGCATGGGCAAACCTATGTGGCGTTAAGCCGGTGCAAATCGTTGGAAGGTTTGGTGCTGAAAAACAAAATAGATTCCAGCCAAATTATTAGCGATACCAATGTGCTGTCGTTTGTTAAACATGCCGAAGAAAACCAACCCGATATCAGCGTTTTAAATCAATCGAAAGCTGAGTTTCAATTAAACTTAATATCCGAAATATTTCAATATTATCAGTTTCTTTATCCGATAAATCGAATATTAGATATTTATTATAAGAACCGAACGGTTATCCAAGGGCAGATTGAAACGCCCTTAAATACCATTAAAGCAGCCGTTACCAATTTGCTGAAAGTTAGCAACGGTTTTAATGCGCAACTTAAAACCTTGTCGCAATCATCGGAAGTACCGGAAACAAACAAAAACCTACAAGCGCGTTTTGTAAAGGCGGTTCATTATTTTAATGAGCAAACAAAAACAAACATTGACGAACCTTTTAAAACATTGACATTTACAACAGATAATAAAACCATTGAAAAGGATATTAATAAATTCTTGGATACCATTGAAGAATTAATAAAATCAAAATTGCTGTATTTTAATGATTTGAGTAAAGGTTTTTCTGCTCATAAATTTTTAGAATTAAGGGCGAAAGCGGTGTTTTTGGCAAAAGACAAACCTAAAAAACCTCGAAAATCGGTGGTTGACGGCACGACAAATTTGGAGTTGTTTGAATTGTTGCGCATTTTAAGAAATGAGATTGCCGAAGAAAATGACTTAATCCATTATCAAATTTTCACCCAAAAAGCACTCTACGAAATTTGCGAAACGCTGCCCACCAATAAAAAAGAATTGTTACAAGTTAACGGCATGGGAAAAGTTCGTGTTGAAAAATATGGAAGTGAGATATTAAAAGTGATTCATGCTTATTGTGATGAAAATGATATTGAAATTTCTAAAGAACCCTCATTTTTTGAAGAAGAAAAACTCAAGAAAAAACGAGGCGACACTAAAAAGGAATCTTTGGATTTATTCAAATCAGGAAAATCAATCGATGAAATAGCTAACGAAAGAGAGCTGAACCCCAATACAATAACGGGACATTTAGCGCACTTTATTCCAACGGGCGAAGTGAAAACAACCGATTTAATTTCAGAAACACATTACAAGGAATTAAAAGCGATAATTCCCAAACACAACTTCGAAAACCTTTCGGATTTAAAACATCAATTGGATGATAAATATTCCTACGGCGAATTGCGCTTGGTTTTAGATGAGTTGAAGAGCTGAATACTAACATCCTGCAAGGTTTTTTTTAACCTTGTAGGTCTGTATGAAAAAACAATTGACACCTACAAGGTTAAAAAAAACCTTGCAGGACAAATCAATTAATCCCTGATAATACTTCTGGAAATTACAATCTTTTGTATTTCAGAAGTCCCTTCGTAAATCTGTGTAATTTTTGCATCGCGCATTAAACGCTCAACGTGGTATTCTTTAACAAAGCCATTACCACCATGAATTTGTACCGCTTCAACGGTATGTTCCATTGCCACTTTTGAGGCATATAATTTCGCCATCGCGCTAGACATATCGTAGTTGTTACCTTGGTCTTTGTCCCAGGCCGCTTTCATCACCAAATGGCGCGCCGCAGCAATTTCGGTATGCATATCGGCGAGTTTAAAAGCAATGGCTTGGTGGTTGCAAATTTCTGTTCCAAACGCTTTTCGTTCTTTAGAGTATTTTAAAGCCAACTCATAAGCACCTTGGGCAATTCCGAGTGCTTGGGCGGCAATGCCTATTCGTCCGCCAGAGAGTGTTTTCATTGCAAATCGAAAGCCAAAACCGTCATCGCCAATCCTGTTTTCCTTAGGCACTTTTACATCGTTAAATTGAAGGGTGTGGGTGTCGCTTCCGCGGATGCCCAATTTATCTTCTTTTGGTCCCACATGAAAACCTTCCGTACCTTTTTCAACAATAAACGCATTAATCCCGTGCGACCCTTTGTCGCGGTCGGTTTGCGCAATTACCAAATACACATCGGCACGACCACCACTGGTAATCCAGTTTTTTGTACCATTAATAAGGTAATGGTCGCCTTTATCAATAGCCGTGGTTTTTTGCGACGTGGCATCGCTGCCAGCTTCGGGTTCACTTAAACAAAATGCGCCAATGTTTTCGCCAGTGGCCAACTTGGTTAAATATTTTTCTTTTTGAGCTTCGGAGCCATAAGCTTCAAGCCCGTAACAAACCAACGAATTATTTACCGATACAATTACCGAAGCCGAAGCATCAATTTTCGATAACTCTTCCATAATCAATACATAAGAAATCGCATCCATTCCGCTTCCGCCGTATTTTGGGTCAACCATTATGCCCATAAACCCTAAGTCTGCCATTTTTTTAACCAACTCCGCAGGAAATTCTTGTTTGTTATCGCGTTCAATAACACCAGGAAGTAGTTCGGTTTGAGCAAATTCGCGAGCGGCATCGCGTATCATTTTATGTTCTTCTGAAAGGTTGAAATTCATAATTCGTAATTAAAATATAGTTTTTGTAAAAAATGTTTACAAATATAGCTTTTAATTGTGAATTCTTAAAAATTAAAACTTAGTTTTCGCTTGCTCTTTCTTTTATAAATTTACACGATAATTGATATTAAAATATCTTGCAAGTTGGCTCTGTGGTTATTTGATTGAAGATGATTACTTTTACTTATTATGATGAAATCGAAATTTAACGTTATTGGCGTGATGTCCGGAACATCCTTGGATGGCATAGATGTGGTTTATGTTACATTTGAATATAAAAACACTTGGCGTTTTGAAATTAAACAGGCCGAAACCATGGCATATACTAATGAATGGCAACACATTCTTAAAAATTTAGTTTCGTATTCTTCCGATAAATTAGTGCAAATAGACAAGGATTATACCCTCTATTTAGCGAATGTTATCAATAATTTTATTAAAAAACATCATATAAAACATTTAGATGCGGTATGTTCCCATGGTCACACGGCTTTGCATCAACCCGAAAAGAAGCTCACTTATCAAATAGGAAATTTACCCAATATTGCCAATTTATTGAATACTAAGGTGGTTTGCGATTTCAGGTTTCAAGATGTTGAGTTTGGTGGTCAAGGCGCGCCATTGGTCCCCATTGGAGATAAATTGCTGTTTTCAGAATATCAGTATTGCATCAATTTAGGCGGTTTTGCCAATGTGTCTTACGAAGCTGAAAACAAACGGGTCGCTTTTGATATTTGTCCGGTAAACATCGTGCTGAATTATTATGTCAAACAACTTGGGTTTGACTATGATGACAAAGGTGAAATAGCGTCAACAGGAACGGTAAATAAGGAATTATTGGAAGAATTAAACTGCCTAAGTTTTTATAAAGAAACACCGCCAAAATCCTTGGGATTGGAATGGGTAAACACACATATTTTTCCTTTAATTGATGCTTTTGAATTAGAAATAAAAGATGTTTTAAGAACCTTTGTTGAGCACGCAGCCATTCAAATTGCCCATATAATTGGCAGCGATAAACAAAAAACGGTGCTTTTAACAGGTGGCGGCGCCTATAATACATTTTTTGTGGAAAGTATAAAACAGCGTTCCAAAACCTGGATTGTAATCCCATCAAAAACCATTGTGGAATTTAAAGAAGCCTTGATTTTTGCGTTTTTAGGCGTACTAAAATTAAGGGGTGAAATAAATTGTTTGCAAAGCGTAACGGGCGCAAAAAAAGACCATAGTTCGGGTAAGATATATCTGCCTTAAAATTTATTGCAATTTAATATTTCACGACCTTTAGTTTTTTATATTTGTTAAATTAATAATTTAAATACTTTCAGGATAATGGATCAACTTTAGCTACGCTTAATAATAAAACGAGATGAAAAAAATTAAGCTAAAATGAACCGATTATTATTAAGAAATGAAAGCATTATTAAAAAAATACGAAAACAAAGAACCCGAGATAGTTTTTAATTGGAAAGACCCCGAAACCGATGCTGAAGGTTGGGCGGTTATAAACTCACTGCGTGGAGGCGCAGCAGGAGGTGGAACCAGAATGCGAAAAGGTTTGGATATGAACGAAGTATTGTCTTTAGCAAAAACCATGGAAATTAAATTTACCGTATCCGGCCCTTCTATTGGTGGTGCTAAATCTGGCATTAATTTCGACCCTAAAGACCCACGTAAAAAAGGCGTTTTAGAGCGTTGGTACGCAGCCGTATCGCCATTGCTTAAAAGCTATTACGGTACAGGTGGCGATTTGAATGTTGATGAAATTCACGAAGTTATCCCGATTACAGAAGAAAGTGGGGTTTGGCATCCGCAAGAAGGTGTTTTTAACGGGCACTTTAAACCTACCGAAGCCGATAAAATTAACAGAATCGGCCAACTGAGACAAGGCGTTATAAAGGTTATCGAGAATCCGGTATATTCCCCGAGCGTTTCAAGAAAATACACCGTAGCTGATATGATTACGGGCTTTGGTGTTGCCGAGGCGGTTAAACAATATTACAATATTTATGGTGGAAATGTTGCGGGTAAGCGCGCCGTTATACAGGGTTTTGGTAATGTTGGTGCTGCAGCTGCATTTTATTTGTCTCAAATGGGCGCTAAAATAGTTGGTATTATTGATATCTCAGGCGGATTAATTAACGAAAACGGTTTTACTTTCGAAGAAATTACTAACTTGTTCCTAGCTAAAACAGGAAATGCACTTATATCCAAAAATGTTATTCCCTTTGAAGAAGCCAACAAAAAAATATGGTCTATTAAAACCGAGATATTTGCTCCTTGCGCTGCGTCGCGATTGATTACCATTGATCAAATTGATAAGATGATAGATAGTGGATTGGAAGTTATATCTTGTGGCGCTAACGTGCCTTTTGCGGATAAGGAAATCTTTTTTGGACCCATTATGGAGCATACTGATTCTCGCGTAAGCCTTATTCCAGATTTTATTTCGAATTGTGGAATGGCACGCGTTTTTGCCTATTTTATGGAACGCCGAGTACAAATGACCGATGAAGCTATATTTAACGACACCTCAAATAAAATAAAAGAAGCTATTGAAAAAGTACATCATAAAAACCAATTTAAAACCGGAATAAGCGCAACCGCATTTGAAATTGCCTTAAGCCAACTCATTTAAAATCAAATTTATGGAATTAACAATTATTTTAATATTTGTAATCGGTTATCTGGCCATTACCCTCGAGCACAATTTAAAAATAGATAAATTAATTCCAGCGCTGGTCATGATGGCTATTTGTTGGGCTTTAATTGCTTTGGGAATTGAAGGCTTTCCGCAATGGTTCGATTCGGCAAACCACAATTTGTTGGACAATTTTGGCGGTTTAGCGCTTGAGGAAAAAACACATTTAATGGAGGAAACGCTGTTGCATCACCTTGGGAAAACAGCCGAAATCCTTGTGTTTCTTTTGGGTGCCATGACCATAGTGGAAATCATTGACTATTTTGATGGCTTTTCTACCATTAAAGCCTATATTAAAACCACTAGCAAAAAAAGAATCCTATGGATTTTTGGATTTTTGGCGTTTTTCCTATCTGCGATAATCGACAATTTAACAGCAACAATTGTTCTTATTTCCATACTTCAAAAAATCATTTTAGATAGAAATATCCGTATTTGGTACGCTGGTTTAATCATTATTGCTGCCAATGCCGGAGGTGCTTGGTCGCCAATAGGCGATGTAACCACAACGATGCTCTGGATTGGTAAAAAAGTAACCACGGGGCATTTATTTGTGTATTTGTTTATCCCTTCGCTATTATGTATGCTGGTGCCGTTTTTTATCGCTTCATTCTTGCCTGCTTTTAAGGGTAACATTGATAAAATCGATGAAAACCTTGCTAAACCTACCTCTAAATACAGTTCTGTAATGCTTTATTTAGGTTTAGGCGGTATTGTATCTGTGCCAATATTTAAAACCTTAACGCATTTGCCGCCTTATGTGGGGATGATGCTTGCACTGGGCGTTGTAGCGACTTTTGCTGAAATTTACAGCAACAGAAAATTTGCATTGTCCTTTGATGCACATGAAGAATCGGACCATCAAGGACATCACAGTCCGGTGCACCATTCGCTTTCTAAAATCGAAATGCCGAGTATTTTATTCTTTTTGGGGATTTTAATGGCGGTTGCCGCATTAGAATCTTTAGGAATTCTATTCGGATTTGCGTCCAGTTTACAAGACCATATGCCTATGTTGGGCACCGAGTTGCACCACGAAGGCGTTTCGGATATAGTTGTGTTGTTGTTGGGCGTAGGCTCTGCCGTAATTGATAATGTGCCTTTGGTAGCTGCCAGTTTAGGTATGTTTTCCGAGCCTATCGATAACGAATTATGGCACTTTATAGCCTATTCCGCAGGAACAGGTGGTAGTATGCTAATCATTGGCTCCGCTGCTGGTGTTGTGGCCATGGGCATGGAAAAAATAGACTTTTTCTGGTATTTAAAAAAGATAGCGTGGTTAGCCGCAGTTGGTTTCTTAGTAGGTGCTGCCGCATTTATGTTTACCAGAACTCTATTTTAATATACTTTAACAAAAAAAGATACGTTATACAGTTGCAATAAATTTAATTATATGCTAAACATTTTATTACTAAACATGCAAGAAGGAGCAGAATTGCTTACCGATGAGGAATCAGTTGAAAAAACCCTTTCAATTATCGAATTAATAAGTAGTGGTGGCGTAGCCGGACAAGTTATAATTGCCATTTTATTTCTGTTACTTATTGTCGCTTCATACATTTATTTTGAACGATTATTCGCCATAAAAGCAGCCTCGAAAATCGATGCGAATTTTATGAATCAAATTAAGGACCATGTGAGTAACGGTAAAATTGACTCTGCTCAAATGCTGTGTGCCCAAGTCAACTCTCCGGTATCAAGACTAATTGGTAAAGGTATTTCGAGAATAGGAAAACCACTCGCCGATATTAATACGGCCATTGAAAACGCAGGGCGTTTAGAGATTTACGGATTGGAAAAAAACGTGAGTGTTCTCGCTACCATTTCCGGAGCTGCACCCATGATAGGATTTCTTGGTACGGTAGTTGGAATGATATTAGCCATATTTGAACTCGCCAATGCAGGCGGTACCATTGAAATGGACGTTTTAGCTAGCGGATTATATACCGCCATGACCACCACGGTTGCAGGTTTAATTGTGGGTATTATTGGCTATATTGCCTATAATCATTTGGTGGTAAGAACTGATAAAGTGGTGTATCAAATGGAAGCAAACTCGTTGGAGTTTTTAGATCATTTAAACGAACCTACCTAATTTAAACGGATTCCTGAATGTGAAGAAATTCTTGGTTTCTTCAAAACATATAAAAATTTAAAATAAATGAATTTTAGAGGAAGAAATAAGGTTACACCAGAATTCAATATGTCGTCCATGACCGATATTGTATTTCTGTTGCTTATCTTTTTTATGATCGCTTCAACCTTGGTTACCACCAACGCCATTGATATTATATTGCCAAAAGCAAGTGGTAAAACCGAAAACAAAAGATCGGTTGCCGTGAGTATTAAAAAAGATTTAACGTATTATATCGATCAGAAACGCGTGGGCATTAGTGTTTTGGAAAACGAATTAATGGCGGCATTATCATCGCAAGAAAAGCCAACTATTGTTTTAAGGGCTGAAAAATCGGTGCCGGTTGAAAACGTGGTAAAAGTCATGGATATCGCCAATAGGAATAAATTCAAAGTTATTTTAGCTGTAAAGCCTAATTAATTGAATAGAACTATTAAATTTTCGATTTATTTATTAATTGGAGTAGCTTTACTTTTAGTGCTTTTTCAATTAGTGAGATTAGAAAAAAATAGAAAACTTAATTCTATTAATCTTACTACATTGGAAGTTGAAAAAGATTCAATTGCTTCGAAAAGTATGATGATTAAAATATCTGATAGTGATGTTTATTTTTTAGATGGAAGTTTAGTGAAATTTGAAGATTTAGAGAATAGAGTTTTAATGAAAAGAAATAATGACTCTATTAAAACAATTGTAATAAAAGCTGAAAAGTCTGTGCAAGTAAAAAATATAGTAGAGGTCATGGATATTGCTAATAGAAATAAATTTAAAGTTATTTTTTCTGTTAAACCAGATTAAAAACTATATTGAAAAGTTTTTTTAAAAATGAAATATTTTGAAACAGTACATGAAAAGAATTCAGCTAGAATCACAGCGTTGATTGCTATTATTCTTTTGGTGCTATTGTTTGTGGTGGGCACAACGTATATGGATCCGCCAGAAGAATATGGTGTTGCCGTAAATTTTGGAACAACAGATTTTGGAAAAGGCAATGTGCAGCCTAAAAAACCAGTAAAATCGGAGCCAAAGGAAATAGAAGAACCACCACAACCCGAGGCTACAAAAGCAGAACCAACAAAATCTTCAGAAACTAAAGAGGAGGTTTTAACTGAAGATAACTCTGAAGCCATTGCCATTAAAAAACAAAAGGAAGCCGAGGCAAAAGCCAAAGCCATCGCCGATGCTAAAGCCAAGGCCGAGGCCGATAGAATTGCCAAAGAAAAGCGTGAGCAAGAAGAAAAAAAGAAAAAATTGGATGCTTTAATTGGAGGTGTGAGTAAATCTGAAGGTACAGAAACCGGTAGCGAAGGCAACGATAATAAAGCAGGCGATAAAGGGCAATTGGATGGCGACCCTTATGCTCCAAGTTATTTTGGTCCAGGTTCGGGCTCAGGAACTGGTGGTGTTGGCTACGGTTTAAATGGTCGCGGTAGAGCTTCGTTTAAAACCATTAAGCAAGATTGCAACGAGTCGGGAAGAGTTGTGGTAAGGATTGAAGTAGATAGAAGTGGTAACGTTATAAAAGCGGAACCCGGTCAAAGAGGTACAACCAATACTGCACAGTGTTTATTAGAGCCAGCAAAAAAAATAGCCCTTTCCCATAAGTGGCCGGCAGATTCAAAAGCACCAGCTAAACAAATCGGTTTTGTTAGTGTAAACTTCAAATTAAGTCAGTAGCAATACCGAATAAACTTTAAAATGAATCGCATAAATCGCTTCTTTTTAGCTTATTCTTCGTTAAAAACTAAAACTATTCTTAAATTATTTGTCTAGATTAATCCAAAAATAATTCAATTTATTTATGTGCAATATTAAAATTCATTTGGTATAATGACGTATCAAGATACCCTCAATTGGATGTTCTCTCAACTGCCAATGTATCAGAAACAGGGCAAAACGGCATTCAAAAAAGATTTATCAAATACCTTAAAACTAGCCGAACATTTAGATCACCCAGAGCATAAATTCAAATCCATTCATGTAGCCGGCACCAATGGCAAAGGGTCAACAAGCCATATGTTGGCATCAATTCTCCAAGAGGGGGGTTATAAAGTGGGACTTTATACTTCACCGCATTTAAAGGATTTTAGAGAGCGTATCAAAGTCAACGGGAAAGTAGTTAGCAAACAGTTTGTAATCGGGTTTATAAAACGAAATAAAGCTTTTTTTGAAACCCATCCCTTGTCTTTCTTTGAAATGACTGTTGGCATGGCATTCGATTATTTTTCAAAAGCTCAAGTTGATATTGCTGTTATTGAAGTGGGCTTAGGTGGCAGATTGGATTCCACAAATATCATTACCCCGGAAGTTTCGGTAATTACCAATATTGGTTTTGATCACACCCAATTTTTAGGAAACACATTTGATGCGATTGCTTTTGAAAAAGGCGGTATTATCAAACCCCATATTCCTGTGGTTATTGGCGAAACTCAACAAGAAACCAAACCGGTTTTTCAAGCATTGGCTAAGGCTAACAACTCAGAAATCGTTTTTGCCGATAAAGAAATTACCCAAGTTTTAAAATCAGATTTATTAGGAAGCTATCAATCAAAAAACATTAAAACGGTTATCCAAACGGTTAAAGCGCTTCAAAAGAAAGGATACAAAATTTCGGAAAAAAATATAAAACAAGGATTGTCTCAGGTTGTTAAAAACACGGGTTTGTTAGGGCGCTGGCAAACTTTAAACGATTCACCCAAAGTGGTTTGCGATACAGGGCACAATAGGGAAGGTTTGCAATATGTAATGCAGCAACTTTTAAACGAAAAATTTAATGCGCTTCATATTGTTTTTGGGGTTGTTAATGACAAAGACTTAAGTACCATTGTAGACTTACTGCCCAAAAGTGCCATCTATTATTTTTGCAAACCGGATATTCCTAGAGGAATGGATGCCCATAAACTCAAGGCGGAATTCAATAAACACCATCTTAAGGGAGAGGCCTATAATTCTGTAAACGAAGCTTATCAAACAGCTTTTAAACAAGCCGGTTTATCCGATTTTATCTTTGTTGGCGGTAGCACTTTTGTGGTTGCAGAAATAATTTAAAATTTTATTGAAAAAGTTTTTGCAATATTAAAAACTAGATTATATTTGCAGTCCTATTTAGAGGGCGCGTAGCTCAGTTGGTTCAGAGCACTTGGTTTACACCCAAGGGGTCAGGGGTTCGAATCCCTTCGCGCCCACAAAAATTTAAAACCTAATAAATTGATTATTAGGTTTTTTTATTTCTTAAAATAATCATCATCATATTTTAAGGTTATAAATATTTTTGCTACTTTTAGGTAAATCCCTCAGTATGAATGGCTCTAGTATTAAGAATGTATATAAAGAAATATTCAAATCGTACGATAACCCTTCCTTAGAAAAACATATTGAGAAAATTATTGAGTTAGACACCTTCTTGCCGTATAGTTCAACTTTTTTCTGTATTACCAACACACAAAGCCTAACTTTTGAGTATATAAGCAAAAACATGCCTGCTTGCCTTGGGTTGGATAAAAAAACATTGGAAAAAAAAGGCATGCGATATTTTTGGAGTAGAATGCATCCCGACGATTTGGAAGAGTGGCTTCAGGCGTTAAACGACCTTATGGATTTTACGTTGAACAATACTAAGGTTGAAGACAGAAAAAGAATGAGTTACACCTGGAATTATCGACTGAAGAATTCTAGTGACGACTATGTTAATATTGTTCAAAACACCACGCCACTTGGATTTGATAGCGATTTTAAGCCTATAATTGGACTAGCGCATTATACGGTGTTATCGCCAGAAATTAAATTACAGGTATGCGCAACAGCTAAACTGTTGAATGAGAAAAATGAATACGAGACCATTTATTTTAATAACTGTTCTCAAAAACTGTTGTCTGCAGGAATAAGTAACAGAGAACGAGATATTGTTAGGTTGCTGGTTTTAAATTACTCAAGCAAACAGATAGGCGATAAATTAAATATTAGTCCGAATACCGTTGACACACATCGCAGGAATATTCTTAAAAAACTGAATATATCGTCTACAGGTGAGCTAATTGGGATGCTAAAAATGAATGAACACTTTATATAATTGAAGAATTACTCAAATTGAGTATTGCGTATTATTTGAGATTCAAACATCTTTGCAATGCTATTAATTTAGTTCTTAGGGAGAATTATTGGTGTCTGGTTATAATTTATAATCAGACACCTTTTTTTTGGAATAGATTTTAAAGTAGTTCCAGGACCCTTTCTAAAGCCATACCACGAGAACCTTTTATTAATAAGGTGGTATTTTTCATCTGAGTGAAATCAAAATCGTTTTTAAAATCTTCAAACGATTTATATTGAATTACTTTTTTTGAATCACTTTCAGATTGATAAAAATTTTCTCCAATAAAAATAGTTTTGTCAACATTTAAAGAAGTTGCCA
This sequence comes from Hwangdonia sp., assembly GCF_048381975.1. Lineage (NCBI taxonomy): Bacteria > Pseudomonadati > Bacteroidota > Flavobacteriia > Flavobacteriales > Flavobacteriaceae > Hwangdonia > Hwangdonia sp. The sequence continues at coordinate 70,199 of NZ_JBLWYT010000010.1, forward strand.
AATCTGTAATGTTTTGATGTTCTTTTTTAGCATCGTTACCCAGCTCGAACATATCGCCAAGAACAGCGATTTTAGGCCCTGTCTGTTTTTCAAAATTAAGCAAAGCGGCATGCATGCTAGTTGGGTTTGCATTGTAGGCATCTAAAATAATGTTGTTTGTGCCTTTTTTAATGATTTGCGAACGATTATTTGTCGGTATATAATTTTCAATAGCATTTTTAATAGCATCATCGGGAACTTTAAAATAGTTTCCTATGGCTATGGCGGCGGCAATATTACCAAAGTTGTAATCGCCAATTAGTTGGCTTTTTATAATTAAGCCGTTGTATTTACAAGCTACAAACGGTTGGGCATCAATAAATTCAATTGTAGTATCAACAAAGGTGTTGTTTCCAAAAACAAATCGATTGGCGCCTTTTGTTTTGTTCACTTGAATCGTATCATTTCCATTTACAAAAACGGTTTTGTTGTTGGCCATTAAATAATCGTACATTTCGCTTTTCCCTGTAATAACGCCTTCAACGCTACCAAAACCTTCTAAATGAGCTTTCCCAAAATTGGTAATATAACCGTAATCTGGCTTAGCAATATGACATAAAAATTCAATTTCCTTTAAATGATTTGCACCCATTTCTACAATACCAATTTCGGTATTCAAGTCCATGGAAAGCAATGTTAACGGCACCCCAATATGATTGTTTAAATTGCCAACAGTTGCCGTTGTTTTATATTTTTGGGAAAGTACTGCGTTTATTAGTTCTTTGGTGGTTGTTTTTCCGTTACTACCCGTTAAGGCTATTATGGGAACGTTTAAGTGTTTCCTATGAAATATAGCTAATTCTTGCAGTGTTTCAAGTACATTGTTAACCACAATGGCTTGGGCTGAGGTTTTGTATTGGTTATCATCAATAACGGCGTATTTCGCGCCTTTTTTGAGCGCTTTTTCCGCATACATATTGCCATTAAAATTATCGCCTTTTAGTGCGAAAAACATATCGTCTTTTTTAATTTTTCTAGTGTCCGTACAAACCGAATTACATTCTAAAAAAAGACTATGTAGGTTTTCTATATTCAATATAAAGTAGTTTTATGGTTTAGATTCCTTCCTTCGCAGGAATGACAATTTCAACAGAAACTCAGCTAAAGTTGAGAATTTATTCTACAAATAAAAGTATAAAAAAAGTCCTAATGTAAGTTAGGACTTTTTTAATATTATTTTTTTAGAAGTTTTTTAATTCTTTGTTTTGTTTTTAGATTTACTTTTTGAGCCTACACGAGACATGGCACATCTAAATCCGATATAATCGGTTGCCATATCCTGTGGGAAGTAGCGTCTTTGAGCTGGGTCTAACCAATACTCTCTGTCTTTCCACGAACCGCCTTTATAAACTCTAACTTTATCGTTTATTAAAGAAGATCTGTTATTGCTTTTGTCGTATTCTCTAATAATGTTTCCTAAAGAATCTCTGGTAATTCTATGTTTAGGCGAGTTATACATTTGTTGTGTTTCAGCTTCTGCTTTACTATCTAATTCCTCGTCGTCGTTAAAGCTTTCAAATAAACGCGAAGAACGCTTGTCGCCATCTCTAAAGTTTATTTCATTACTTCTATCGAAATTGGTACGCAGGTATGTTTCGTTTTCATCAATAGGAACCTGTAAAATTTGACCTGGTAAATTTCTGGCAATTACTTTTCCGTTGGATAAGGTGTCGTAAACAATGTCATCTGAAGTAACTAATTTTACTGAGCCATCTTCGTTTATAGCGTTTTTGGTATAAACGTTACCTCGGTAATAATTAAAGTCGTTAAACTCATCGTCTATAATAGGCCTGTAAACATCGGCTACCCATTCAGCTACATTACCAGCCATGTCGTATAATCCGAAATCGTTTGGTTCGTAAGATTTTACAGCGTTGGTAATATCTGCTCCATCATCAGACCAACCAGCAATACCACCGTAATCTCCTTTTCCTTGTTTGAAGTTAGCCAATTGATCACCGCGAATCTTACGTTTTCCAGAACGTGTGTATTGTCCGTCCCATGGGTATTTTTTTCTACCTCTATAAAGGTTATAGCTTCTAATTTCACTTAACCCTAAAGCTGCATATTCCCACTCGGTTTCTGTTGGAAGTCTGTATTTTGGAGAAATAATGCCTGTTTCACGCGTTGCATAAATACCGGTTTCGTTTCCGTCGGCATCGGTTCTAACATTTCTTCTTCCTCTGGTATCTGGGTTTATAATTTCTTCATTACCGCCGTAAGTTAAGGTAGGCGCGTTTATATAAGTATCCGTGTTAAAAGTTTGATCTGCATTAACCTCTAAGGTTTTGGCATCTCTTTTTAAATAACCTGCTTTTTCAAGATAAAACTCATTCACACGGTCCGATCTCCAATTGGCATATTCAACCGCTTGAATCCAGCTTACACCAACCACAGGATATTCTGCATAACCCGGGTGACGTAAATAGTTTTCAGTCATTATTTCGTTAAATCCTAAACGATTTCTCCAAACTAAAGTATCTGGCAATGCGCCTTGATAAATGGCTCTAAAGTTTTCATCGCTTGGTGGATAAACACGTTTAATCCAATCTAAGTATTCTAAATACATCACATTGGTAACTTCAGTTTCGTCCATATAAAACGATTGAACGTGCTGCTGAGTTGGCGTATTATTCCAATCGTGCATCACATCGTCCTGTACTTTTCCTTTTGTAAAAGTTCCGCCTTCTATAAAGACTAAACCTGGGGCGGTTTCTTGTTCTTTAAAACTGGTATTGTATTGAAAACCACCTTCTCTGTCGTTGATTTGCCACCCTGTAGCTCTAGAACTATTCTTTGAGCTCGAAGATTTTTTACAACCAATAGCGGTTACAGATAGTGCTAAAACTACCATAACCTTTAATGCTACTACTTTTTTCATATCCATACGTTTAAGTAAGCTAATAATATTTTTGGTGCTGCAATATAAGAATTAAACCGAATAACACAAGTAATTTTTTGCATTTTAACCAAAAAAATATGCATTTCACCCTATTTTTTAAACATTACAACGATGTTTTTGCTGTTTTTCATCATTGATTTGTGATTAATAAACGCACGATTTACTAATTTATTATTGTATTTTTGAATCGGTTTTTAAATTTGTTATTTATTTTGATAATAACATCATATAAAAGCCGTTATTCTAGCGATGAAAGAGAACATTTTAATTTTGTTTTTATTTATTTCTGCTGCCGTATTTTCGCAGCAAAAAAAGTTTACCATTAAATGGGACGGTCATCAAACCATTTCCGGTGGCAACTATAGTTTAAAAATACCGGCTTTTAATGCCGAACATTTTAGCTACGATTTCAACGAAGGTTTGCTATTTGTTGCACAGTGGGAAACTTCAACAGCCGTTAACGAAGCTTCAATAAAAATCAGTCAGGTTACATACGCTCCAATTTCTATGGACGATTTAAAGGATTTGGATGTTAATACCATTGGAAATGAGTTGAAATTCACTTTAAAAAATTCAAAAGCCAGACATCAACAATTTGCCTTTTTTCAACTAACGCCCATTATAAAAGATGCCAATGGGACTTATAAAAAAGTGCAATCTTTTCAAATAAATTACAATACCAGTGCCAATAGATCGGCCGCGGTTAATAAATTTAATGCGACTTCCGGGGTTGTTACAAATTCGGTTTTAAGCTCAGGCGCGTGGTTTAAGTTTTATGTAGATACTACGGGTGTGTTTAAAATATCCAAAAGTTTTTTACAAAATTTAGGGGTAAATGTAAACAGTGTTGACCCGCGTACCATAAAATTATATGGCAATGGCGGACGCATGATACCGTATTCAAACGCGATAGCCCACCCTTTGGATGTTACCGAAAATGCCATAAAATTTGTTGGAGAGGAAGATGGTGTTTTTAATGACGAAGACCATATTTTATTTTACGCTCAAGGCCCCAAAGGATTTAACGCAGAGAGCAATACCAACATTAATTGTTATACCGATATAACCTATTATTATATCAATGTGGGTTCTGGTTTGGGCAAGCGTATCCAACCCATGGGCCAACCTGCAGGACCCGTGGATATGATGATTGACACGTTTGAAGATTACAAATTTCATGAAGTAGACGAGCACAATATTGCCTTTTTGGGGAGGCGTTGGTTTGGCGACCGTTTTGATATTGATAACGACAAAACTTTTGAATTCGATTTCCCAAATCTAGAAACTTCTGTTCCTATTAACCTTAGGGTTTACGTGGCGTCAACGTCATCAACACAAAGCAGTATGCAAATTAGCGTTAACGGAAGTTCGGTATCAAGTTTATCCATTCCGGGAGCTTCAAATCCAAGTTTGGCAAATGAGGCCTCGTATATTGGGAATATAAATGTAAACTCGTCCAATATTAGCGTGAATCTTAATTACGACAATCAAGGCAACCCTAGCGGCTTGGGCTATTTGGATTATATTTCTATTGAAGCAACCAGAGCTTTAAGTTTTACCGATAAACAATTTCAATTTAAGCATAGCGCCGTGGCTACGGCTTCGGGCATAGGGCAGTATAATATTGCAAATGCGTCACAAATTTCAGAGGTTTGGGAGGTTACCGATTTATATAATGCCACAAGCTTTGTTAACGCAGATACCAGTGCCAACCTTTCTTTTACTTCAGTTTTAGGAAGCCTCAAAACGTATGTTGCCCTAACACCAACAGATTATTTTGAGCCTAAAATGGATGCTGATAGAACCGTGGCCAATCAAAATATAAAGGGTACTATTTTTCAGAATAGCGATGGACAATTTCAAGATGTCGATTATATTATTGTAGCACCAAATAACATGCTCAATCAAGCGGAACGATTGGCCCAAATTAATCGGAATCAATATAATTTGAATGTAAAAACAGTCGGTTTAAACGAAATATATAATGAGTTTAGCACAGGAAATCAGGATGTTGGCGCCATCAGAAATTTAGTAAAATATGTTTACGACAATGCCAGCACGCCAGAAAACAGGATTAAATACGTGTGTTTGTTTGGAGATGGTTCATTCGATTATAAAGATCGAATCCCAAACAACACCAACATAGTGCCTTCGTGGTACTCGTACAATAGTTTCAACCTAACCAATTCCTTTGTTTCAGACGATTTTTATGGGATGATGGATGCCAATGAAGGTACTATGGCCACAAGCGATAAATTAGATGTTGCCGTGGGCAGAATATTGGCCGATACGCCACAACGTGCCAAAGATATGGTGGATAAAATTGAAAGCTATTACGTAAAAGAAGCTTTTGGTAGTTGGCGGAATAATTTTGTAGTCGTTTCTGATGACGTCGATAAAGATTGGGAAGGCATTTTACAACAAACCACAGATAATGTTGGGAATAACGTTAGTCAGGAAAAACCATTTATAAACGTTATAAAAATACATACCGATGCTTTTAAACAAGAGGCTTCAGCTGGTGGGAACAGATATCCACAAGTAACAGAGTCTTTAGTTAATGCTATTGATAATGGGGCATTGGTGGTCAATTATTTTGGACATGGCGGAGAAGAAGGTTTGGCCCAAGAACGTATTTTAACAAAGCCCGATGTAGAAGGGTTCCGAAACTTTTGTAAGCTCAATTGTTTTGTAACCGTAACCTGCGAGTTTACCAAATTCGATAATCCGTTTAGGGAAACTGCCGGCGAATTTACCTATTGGAATAAAAAAGCGGGAGCGATTGGTTTAATTACCACAACAAGACAGGTTTTTGTGAACTTTGGAATCACCTTCAATAATGAATTGGAACAGTATTTATTTTCATATAGTAATATCGATACTTACGAAGATTACGAATACCCATCCATGGCAGAGGCTTTAAGATTAACGAAAAATGACCCATCAATTTCCAGCCAAAGTCAAAGGCGCTTGGTGTTTTTTATTGGAGACCCAGCCATGAAATTGGCATTTGCGAAACCCAACGTTAGATTAACGAGAATTAACGATGTTCCCGTCACACAGGCCACCGATACCTTAAAAGCGTTGAGTTACGTAAAACTTGCCGGCGAGGTTACCGATGTGTCGGGCAATGTTTTAACTAATTATAACGGCACGCTTTCAACCACTATTTACGACAAAAACATTCAAAGGCAAACCCTGGCAAACGATGGTACGCGATTAAATGGCCAACTGATAAAAATGGATTTTGAAACCTTGGGGGAAATAATTTTTAGAGGACAAGCATCGGTTACAAATGGGCAATTTGAATTCGATTTTGTCGTGCCAAAAGACATTGGAATTCCCGTAGGTTTCGGAAAGGTTAGCTTTTATTCAAAAAATGAAGCCTTACTTGAAGATCAGTCGGGTGCCAGCCTCAATACCGTTAAAATAGGAGGGGTAAACAACAATGCTGCCGAAGACAATATTGGCCCCGTGATTGCCCTTTACATGAATGACGAGAATTTCGTCTCTGGAGGCATAACCAACGAATCGCCAACATTATTGGCTAAATTAGAAGACGAAAACGGTATAAATACAGCAAGTGGTATTGGTCACGATATTGTAGCCATTATCGATGGCGACGAAACCAATCCGTTTATATTAAACGATTATTATCAAACCGAAGTCGACGATTACAAAAAAGGTGTCGTCTCTTTTCCCTTTAGAGATTTAGAGCCTGGGCTTCATACGCTAACCCTAAAAGCTTGGGATGTGTATAATAATTCGTCGGTTTCCGAAATTCAATTTATTGTATACGATAAGGATGAAGAATTGGTTATTAACAATGTGCTTAACTACCCAAATCCGTTTGTTAATTACACAGAATTTTGGTTTAATCACAATAGTTCAGACCCTTTAAACGTTTCAATACAGATATTCACCGTTTCGGGCAAATTGGTTAAAACCCTTAACGGACAAACCAATGCGGGAACCAAAACCACAAGTTCGTTGTCCAGAGATATAGTTTGGGATGGAAGGGACGATTTTGGCGATAAAATAGGAAAAGGCGTGTATATATATAAGCTTACGGTGCAATCTGATTTGCTAAATAAAAAAGTAGAAAAAATAGAAAAACTTGTAATCCTTTAAGCTAAAAACGTTTATAATCGAAGATTTTAACAAGTTGAGGAGATTTAGAAAAAGTTTTGAAATAAAAATTATATTTGTTAAATAAAACTATCCCATGAAGAACGGAATATTGCTATTAATGGCATTTGCTTTTGTATTAAAAATAAATGCTCAAGGCGAAACTATTATTTTTGATAACCAAGAAAGACGCGTAATTACCACAGGAGTACCATTTGTTTTAATAGCACCAGATGCCCGAGCCGCTTCTATGGGCGATATGGGTGTAGCCACTTCGGTTGATGCTTTTTCGCAGCAATGGAACTCATCAAAATATGTATTCTCAGAATCAAAATCAGGTCTAGCAGTAAGTTACACACCTTATTTAAGTAAATTGGTTAATGATATTTTTTTAGGAAACGTTACCTATTTTAACCGATTGGATGAGCGTAGTGCCTTTGCAGCTAGTTTTAAATATTTTTCTTTAGGAGATATTGAATTTGTTCAAGATGAATTTTCTCAGGCATTAATTCAAAGACCCAACGAATTAACTATTGATGCATCTTATGCTTTACGATTAACAGATCAATTCGCTATGTCGGTAGCCATGCGCTATCTGCGTTCCGATTTAAAATTAGATACCGGAAATAACGATACCGCTGCTGCGAGTACTTTTGGAGTAGATATTTCAGGCTTTTATCAAAGCGAAGAAGAAGCGTATAACGATTTTAACGGACGCTGGAGAATGGGATTCGCCATTCAAAACATCGGGCCAAAGTTTAAATACGATGAAGGCGGACAAGAAAATTTCCAACCTACGATACTTCGTTTAGGTACAGGTTTCGATTTTATTTTTGATGATTATAATAAAATAGCCGTAACGGCCGAGGTTGGTAAACTATTAGTGCCAACACCACCGGTTTATGGGTTTGTTGACGAAGATGGTAACGGAACCCAAGCCACAGATGGAAGCGAACCAACCATAATTGTAAAGGGCAAAGATCCAGACGTGAGTTTTTTAACAGGTATGTTTCAATCGTTCGGCGATGCCCCAGACGGGTTTAGCGAAGAGTTAAAAGAGTTCACGTGGTCATTAGGAGCCGAATATTTATATCAAGATTCGTTTGCCTTTAGAGCGGGTTATTTTAACGAAAGTGAAGATAAAGGGGCAAGAAAGTTTTTAGCCCTTGGTGCAGGATTCAAATACAATGTGGTTAATATCGACTTGTCGTATTTGTTTTCAGCTTCAAAAGTACAAAGTCCTTTAGAAAATACATTGCGCTTTTCATTAACCTTTAATATTGGCGCCGGTACTTATAATGAGTTTTAATCTTACACCAAATAAATTATTTATAAAAAACTATTGTCGCAAAACAATAGTTTTTTTGTTTATATTGAAAAATAATTCCGCGATGCACAGCATTTGGGATTCCGTTTATGATGGCCATTCTTATGGTTTTATTTTCAGTTAATAAACGGACAACAAATAATACATACACGATGAAGGAAGTAAAAATAGAATCAACACTCTATGTTTTTGAGGATTTAAGTGAGGTACCAAAAGATGTTGTAAAATTAATGCATAAAGCCATTGAAGCCAGGGAAAATGCCTATGCGCCCTATTCAAAATTTAACGTTGGCGCCGCGATTCTTTTAGATAATAACGAAATAATTATAGGAAGTAATCAAGAAAATGCCTCGTATCCTTCGGGCTTATGTGCCGAACGAACGGCCATTTATTATGCAGGCGCAAAATACCCTGAAGCCAAAATAGTAAGAATGGCTATTACGGCGGGTTCCAAAAAAAATAAAACAACAAGTCCCATTCCGCCATGTGGTGCATGCCGACAAACCATAGCAGAGTACGAAGTAAAGCAACACACACCTATTGAAATTTATTTTATGGGCGAAACGGGTAAAGTAGCTAAGTCTAATTCCTTGGCAAATTTACTGCCTTTGGTGTTTGATAAATCTGTACTATAACGTTTTAGTATAAAATTTACTATTTTCAGTTTTTTCATTAATGACTAAAGTGTTACTTTTGTTATTCGCTTGTTTCAATTTTAAATTGGAACGGTATATTTTGAAATCTCGAGATGATTAATCTGGAGTATTATTTTAGATCTAAATAATAAACTAAATGCAAAAAATAACTAAAGAAGTATACCTAAAATGGTATGAAGACATGTTGTTCTGGAGAAAATTTGAAGATAAATTAGCTGCAGCATATATACAACAAAAGGTAAGAGGGTTTCTTCATTTGTATAACGGTCAAGAAGCTGTTTTGGCAGGTGCTTTACACGCTATGGATTTAACTAAGGACAAAATGATTACGGCATACCGTAACCACGTGCAGCCCATCGGCATGGGTGTAGATCCAAGGCGCGTTATGGCCGAACTTTTTGGAAAAGCAACCGGAACCTCACAAGGTTTAGGTGGCTCTATGCACATTTTTTCTAAAGAACACCGTTTTTATGGTGGTCACGGTATAGTTGGCGGACAAATTCCTTTAGGCGCTGGAATTGCCTTTGGCGATAAATACCACGGTGTAGATGGCGTAACTTTATGCTGTTTTGGCGATGGTGCCGCAAGACAGGGCTCGTTGCATGAAACCTTTAATATGGCCATGCTTTGGAAATTACCGGTAGTATTTGTTTGCGAAAATAATGGTTATGCCATGGGAACCTCGGTGGAAAGAACCGCAAACCATTCAGAAATATGGAAACTTGGTAAAGGCTACGAAATGCCTTGTGGGCCAGTTGATGGGATGAATCCCATAAAGGTTGCAGAAGCTTTTGATGAAGCCATTCAACGCGCACGTCGTGGCGATGGGCCAACATTTTTAGAGCTTAAAACATACCGTTACAGAGGGCACTCCATGAGTGACGCCCAACATTATAGAACCAAAGATGAGGTTGAAGAATACAAAAAAATCGATCCTATTACCCAAATTAAGGATGTTATTATAGAAAAGAAATATGCCACAGAAGACGATATTAAAGTAATCGATAAACGTGTTAAAGCTTTAGTTTCAGAATGTGAAAAATTTGCTGAAGAGTCGCCGTTCCCTGAAAAGAATGTGATGTACGATGCAGTATACGAACAAGAAGATTATCCATTTATACAACATAAATTATAAGCTATGGCAATAGTAGTAAATATGCCACGTTTAAGCGACACCATGGAAGAGGGTACCGTTGCGGCTTGGTTAAAAAAAGTAGGTGATAAGGTAGAAGAAGGTGATATTTTAGCGGAAATTGAAACCGATAAAGCTACTATGGAATTTGAATCTTTTAACGAAGGCACTTTGCTTCATATTGGTGTTCAAGAAGGTGAAACCACAAAAGTGGATGAGCTTTTGGCCATTATAGGCGATGAAGGCGAAGATATTTCCGATTTAATAAATGGAACGGCTAACGCTTCCGCGGAAGCGAAAGAAGAATCAAAAGAAGAGGAAAAAGCGCCAGCTGAAACGGAATCAAAAGAAGAGACTTCAACAGAAGCAGATTTACCTGAAGGCGTTATAGTAGTAACCATGCCGCGTTTAAGCGATACCATGGAAGAAGGTACTGTAGCAACCTGGTTAAAAAAAGTAGGCGATACGGTTGAAGAAGGCGATATTCTAGCTGAAATTGAAACCGATAAAGCCACCATGGAATTCGAATCTTTCCAATCAGGAACGCTATTGGAAATCGGTTTGCAAGAAGGAGAATCGGCAAAAGTAGATGCGCTATTGGCAATTATTGGCCCCGCGGGAACAGATGTTTCGGGCGTAGCCGCTAATTTTGCAACATCTTCGGCACCGGCTAAAACGGAAGAAGCACCTAAGGCAGAGCCTAAAAAAGAGGTGTCTAAACCTGCGCCAACGTCAGCATCGACCCAAAGACCTAGTGCACCAACGCCAACACCTGTTGTGGATGGCGGACGCTTATATGTCTCGCCATTAGCTAAAAAAATGGCAGAAGAAAAAGGTATTAATCTATCGCAAGTTCAAGGTTCAGGAGAAAACGGACGAATTATAAAACGCGATATTGAAAATTATACACCTGCAGCATCGGCTGCCTCTGTGGGTAAATTTGTGCCTTCCGGACAAGAAGATTTTGATGAGGTTGCAAACTCAAATATGCGCAAAGCCATTGCTAAAAACTTGGCAAAATCCAAATTTACAGCACCACATTATTACTTAAATGTGGAGTTCGATATGGACAATGCAATAGCGTTCCGCGAGCAATTCAATACCTTGCCAGATACAAAAATATCCTTTAATGATATGATTGTAAAGGCCTGTGCATTGGCTTTAAAACAACACCCGCAAGTAAATTCGCAGTGGTTTGATGATAAAATGCGCTTGAATAACCACGTGCATATTGGCGTAGCGGTTGCTGTGCCAGATGGATTGGTTGTTCCGGTTGTGAAATTTGCCAATGAACAATCCTTGCCACAACTTAATGCCGCCGTTAAAAATTTTGCTGGAAGAGCAAGAAATAAAAAGTTAACGCTCGACGAAATGGAGGGTAGCACCTTTACGGTTTCAAACCTTGGTATGTTTGGTATAGAAAGCTTTACGTCTATTATCAATCAGCCAAATTCAGCCATACTATCTGTTGGCGCCATTGTGCAAAAACCGGTTGTGAAAAATGGACAAGTGGTACCGGGAAATACTATGAAATTATGTTTGGCCTGCGACCACAGAACGGTTGATGGAGCTACCGGGTCTTTATTCTTGCAAACCCTTAAAGGATATATTGAAAACCCTGTGACGATGCTTGTATAAAATGTCCTGCGAAAGCAGAAAACTATATAATATAAAACCTGTTTCATAACAATTGAAGCAGGTTTTTTTTATCTTTAAATTTTTAAAATTATAACATGAAAATACAATTAGGCATTATCGCAATAACTACAATTTTAAGTTGCAGTGCTCAAAAAACAATAGTTCAACCTGAAGCTAACATGAGTGAAGCTAAAGAGGTAACTCAAAAAACACCGGCAACTTTTGTTATTTCAGAAAAAAACGTAAAATCAAGCTTGGAATATTTAGCTTCGGATGATTTAGAAGGCAGAAATACAGGAAGTGAAGGCATAGAAAAAGCAGCGGTTTTTATTGAGGATTTCTTCAAAAAAAACAAGGTAAAACCCTTTTTTAAAACGTATCGGGATAGTTTTAATTTAAAGGAAATTATAGGTTATAACATGGTTGGCTATGTTGAAGGGAACGACCCAAAACTTAAAAACGAGTTTGTTATACTTGGTGCGCACTACGATCATATCGGGTATGGTGAAGCTGTAAATGGCGACAGTATTGCCAATGGAGCAAACGATGATGCCTCGGGAACTGTTGCCGTTTTAAAATGGGCCAAATACTTTTCAAAAACAAAAAGTAATAAGCGCAGTGTGCTTTTTACTTTGTTTTCAGCAGAGGAAATGGGGTTGAAAGGCTCAAGCCATTTAGCTAAAAGGCTAAAAGAGGAAAACCTCAATTTGTATACCATGATTAATTTTGAAATGATTGGCGTACCTAGGGCAGAGGATGAAATAACGGCCTATATATCGGGTTACGAAAGATCGAATATGGGACAAAAGTTAAACGAGTACGGTGGAAAAGAACTAATTGGATTTTTTCCTAAAGCTAAAGAGTTCCAACTGTTTAAAAGGTCTGATAATTATCCATTTTATCAAGCATTCAAAATACCGGCACACGCCATTTCTACTTTCGATTTTACAAATTTTGATTATTACCACCATGTAGATGACGAAGCCGATAAAATGGATTTTAAGCACATGACGAATTTTATTAATCTAATGATTCCTGCTTTGGAAGGCATGATAAATGCACCAACACAGGACATAAAAATGAACGATGAGTAACATAATAATTACAGGAACAAGTAGAGGTATAGGGTTTGAGTTGGTAAAACTATTTGCAAAAGCAGGGCACAAAGTTTTGGCGCTTTCGCGGAATGAAAAACCAATTAAAGACTTACAATTGGAACATGTTAGTACGATGTCGTTTGATTTGTCTGACGCAAAAGCATACCGTAAAGTTGAAGCTTTTGTAAAAGAAAATTGGCAACAAGTAGATGTGCTAATCAACAATGCCGGTGCGCTAATAAACAAAGCATTTGCCGAAACATCTATATCAGATTTTGAATACGTTTACAAAACCAACGTTTTTGGAGTTGCGGAACTAACACGAGTTGTGTTGCCCTTTATGAAAAACAACAGTCATGTAGTTACCATAAGCTCGATGGGCGGCGTGCAAGGCAGTATGAAATTTCCCGGGTTGGCCGCTTACAGTTCCAGTAAAGCCGCCGTTATTACGTTAACGGAATTGCTCGCTGAAGAATATAAAGAATCAGGTGTTTCGTTTAACGTGCTGGCATTAGGCGCTGTACAAACCGAAATGTTGGAAGAGGCCTTTCCTGGGTATGTTGCACCAACCACAGCTTTGGAAATGGCACAATATATTTTCGATTTTTCATTAAACGGCAATAAATATTACAATGGTAAACTGTTGCAGGTTTCTAATTCTACGCCGTAAAATTAAGCCTCAGCATTAAAAAACACCTTGTAATAATGCATTTTCTTTTCGTCGTCGTAACCGCGTTCTAAATATTCGGCAGAGGCATCGGGCGCATCGATATCCAGTTTTATTTGAATTTTGGTATCGAGTTTAATATCGGTTTTAATCTTGCGTTTTTCTTTGGTTACCACTCTTTCAGCGACATCAAACTGATTTCGAATAACAATGTTTTGCTCGCCTTCAAACTCTTTTTTATAATCTTCAAATTCCCTTATCTGTTTTTCTTCTTCAAAAAGTTCTTCTTTAAAACGCTCAACGTTTACCACTTCATTTTCTTTAAAAAAATCGATGGTTTTTGCTAAAAACGTGTTTTGTTCTTGTGCGCCGTAACTGGTTTTTAAAACCTCGGTAGAAAACTCTTTACACAGTTCAATATATTGCTGGGTGTGGTTGTTGGCATCGTCGGCATACTTAATATTCAAAAATTGGTTGGTCCAATATTGGGCATCGTAACCATTATTATCTACACTTAAAACAATGCTGCCTTCAGTATCGCTTTGGTTTAAAATTAAACAGCCTTTATCTACTTTTTTTGAGCTGATTCCTTTTTGAACCAACACATCGTAACTGTTATTTTCCAAATAGGTTTGAAAGAAGTTTACCTTGTTTTCAATTTTAAAAATGCCGATGGCATTTGTGGTCATTTCTGCAAATTCTATACCTTCAAACATCACGATTAAAACATCGCCCGTTTTTATTTGGGCCGAAGTTGATTGCTCGTATAAATGCGTTACGATATGTTTTGAAACTTCAACATAAGCCTCGTCTTCATTAAACATTTGAGAGGCATAACTATTAATTTCATTTAAGGCAATATTGGCATGATGGTTAAAACGATAGCTTTGCACCACGCTACCAAAAGGTCTTAACAGGAAAGGCAACATTAAGTCGTAACTGGCTTCATCAAAATCGACTAGTTTATCTGAAAACGCATTTTTTGTATCGTTAAATTTGTTACCGACTTTATGAATGATAAATTTTGAAATGGAGGCGTTTTTTCTTGAAATCATGTATAGAATATTAAGACTGCAATAGTAGTGATTTCAAAACAAAAAGCATAAAAAAAAGAACGCCAAAACATATAGTTTTAGCGTTCTAGATTTGAGGACTTTAGATTTGGTTATCGTTATATTTTTACAAATTCCACACGTCTGTTTTGGGCTTTTCCCTTGGCCGTGCTATTATCGTCTACGGGTTGGGTTTCACCTTTGCCATCGGTTTGTAAACGATTCCCGGATATTTTATAAACTTTTATTAAAGCTTCTTTCACAGCGTTTGCCCTGTTTTTTGATAGTTCTAAATTTACCGAATCGCTTCCATCTGCATCGGTATGTCCAATAATGTTTAGTTTAATGCTTTCGTCCTGCATTAAAACCTGCGAGATTTGACGAATTATACCGTAAGATTGTGCTTTGATTTTTGCCGAACCCGAATCGAACAGAATACCGTTGGTCGAAACTTTGCCCTTGCTTAACAGTTCGCGTCTTAAATCTACACCACCTTCAGCTACCTTTAAATTTGAAATAAAAAGATGCTCTTCATTGTCCTTTAAATTATTCAGATGGAATTTTAAATACTTAAGTACATTTTCTTCTTCAATAAACCTGGGAATATCGACATATTTGGTTTCGTTCACCCAAAGCCTGAAACGCTTTTTAGTAACCGAAATAGCTATATGTGGTTGGTTTAATACGGCTTTTCTAATATCTGCTTTAATATCGGTGTTTATTGAGCCGCCGCCTCTGTTAAAATAGTTTTTTGCCCTAAAGCCAAAAGCACCATATTGCCCTAAAGGAATATTGATTTTAGCATAATGGGCTAAACCATCGTTAAACGTATTGTTGTCGCTTAAAATGATGTGAAATCTGGCGGTAGACGAGGTTTGCCGGCCAAGGCCTTTAGTTAGCAAATCGAATTCTATGGTGTAATCCTCGGGTAAATCCTTTACGTCTGGAATATAATAAACGCCGTAGCCTGTTTTTAACTCGAACCAATTGCCCTTGTCGCCAATTTTTACAACCTCTCCCGATGCATTGGTATTCCATTTACTTGGGAAATCGCCAACATAATCTTGCGAGAAATCATCAAAAAACAATAATTTATCACCGGGAACATAATCAAATTTGCTATAGATTTCTAAATCGTCTGAAATATTAGAATTATCTTCCTCAGTATCATCATTTTCGTTGGAAGATCCCGATGAGCTATTTGATTCTTCATCGCTTGTGGAGGTATTGTTCTCAGGATCATCTTCTGTTTCATCGCGTTCGCGCTGACCGAGAAGCAATTCCTTGGCCGTTTTTATACTATACGATAAAGCTTTTTTTGCCTTATTAATTTGCAACGTAGCTTTAGCTTGCTTTAAAACACTGGCGCCGTCAATATCGCTTAAAATATCTGGAGCGCTGTCGCTTAATCCGGATAAATCATCCAAAGCATCTTCCAAAACATCAATATCATTATCGTCTAGCGGTGTGCCTGCTGCGGCGTAACCATCGTATTTGTATACTTTGTCGTACAAATCGAAAGATTGGGTTACAAAATTATCGACACTAGAGAGGTTGACTTTGCTTTTTGGACGTTTTAATTGTTTGGTTTGTGCGTAAGAATGCGATATAATAAAAAATACCGCCACCCCTAAAAGGGGCAAACGCAATCCGTTTGTAGATAGTTTCATTGTAAATGAGTGATTAATAGCTGCCTAAAGATAAAAATTAGTTTGCAATTGCAAAACCTTAATTTACATTTAACATAGAAATTAATTCATTTGATATAAAATGATGGCGTCGCTATCTCCTTTTGTAACAAATTCTAAATTTCTGTCTTTGTCGATATTATCTAAGCTTATTTGGGAATTGCCGTAAACCGGAAAGTTTGAAATGGGTTTAGCCTGACTATCGAAAAGGTGAATTTTTTGAGATTGCAAATCGGTTACCGAAACATAAATTTTATCGTTCAAATAAAATATTTTTGGAGGGGTGTAATTGCCAAAATCAAGCTCAATCGTTCTGTTTTTAATGGTGAGTTTATTATCGGTAAGCGTAACCAATGTTTTGCTTGTGGTTTCTAAATGGTGATGGTCCGAAAGGTTTAAATTTTGAGTTGCCGTATTGCCTCTGGTATCAACCGATACCAATTCGCCATTAAGCGTTGTTGTGGTAAACTTGTTATTATAAAGATATACGGCTTGGTTTGAGAAATTCACAGAAGTTTTTGGTTTAACCCTGGTTTTTCCGGTGCGATCTAAAATATAAAGGTCGTCCTCGGTTTTAAAGGTTAAATAATCCTTACCGCTCATTCTAAAATGTTTTGGTTGGCTATTGATGGTTTTGTTGGCAGATTTAAATGTAAATCCGTTTACAATGTTTGCCTTAACATTGTACATAAACACTTTTTTGTTTTGGGTAACCATTAGCCTGTAATTTTTCTTTTTATCGTAATCGAAAACCGAAAGTGGTTGCGTAATTTTATCATTGAATTTTTTAGGAAATGGCGCCACATCGTTACCGTTTCGGTCAATCACATAAATTCTATTTGGGGTTGCAAACACAAGTTGAAGTCTGCCGTTTTTATAAATATCAATTTGCTCGATATTGCCTAAAACAGCACCTTGTAATTGTTTTTTCCACAGGATTCTTCCTTTGTTAGAAATTAAATACAGCTTGTTATTTACATCTTGTACAACAATCTCTTTTTGCTTGGTAATGTGGTTTGTAACAAATTGAGGTTGGTTTAATAAATCGGCATCTAATTTAATATTAAACTCCTCGGAAATGGAGTTTTGGTAGCCTCTGGTTTTTGCTTTTTTAATAATGCCATTTACATGTGCAAAATTGGTGTCGTATATAAATTGTAAAGCCGAAGCGCTGTATTTGTCTAAATTGTAATTTGAACTGTTTTGGAGGTTTTTATCCAAAATGCTTTTTAAAATAGACGGATTCACAACCATTAATAACGAGGACTGGTCGCTCAGATTTGCTTTAATGTCTTTAAAATAAGATTGTTGGCTTAACGTGGTTTTGTTTTGGTAATTGGCAATAATATTTTGGAGTAGCTCCATGTTTTCAGCAAACACAAAAAAATTGTCCAACACACAATATTTTGTGGCACTGTTATAGGTGATTAATGGGTAAAATGTGTTAGAAAATAATTCCGTTTCGCTAAAACTATAAATTTCAATTTGCCTGTAAGTGTCAATAATATTCAATTCGCTCAACAAAGCATCTTTGGTGGCAATAACATCAATGGAGTTTAAAGCTATGGCGCGTTGTGCATCTTCAAAAATTACACCAATTTCAGCAATATTATCGAAAAGCGTGGAGCTTGCAATCGAATCTTTTTTGTTGAATTTTGATAAGTTGGTTTCAAAAGCATTAAAATCGTCAAAAGTAAAGCTCATAAAACCATCGCTATTTGAAGGGGTTATATTTTGAATCTGATTTTCTTGCGGGACCGTATTTTTGAAAACATGAATTAAACTTTCTGATGAATCGGTTGCTTTTGTAATCCCGTTAATTAAAATTTCATCTTGACTAATATCGGCATCAACGGCAAAATAGTTTGAGAAATTTTTAAGGGGAATGGAATCTTCAATAAATAACGTTTTTATAAACGCATTGTCGGACTTCATTATAAGCGATAGAGATTTGTTTTGGCCCGTGGTGTTGTAAATTTTTTCCAATTCAGCATTTCTATTAACGTGTAAAAAAGCAGCGTCAACGGTTTTTTTTGAAGATGATGCAAAAAACATGCTGTCTACAACGGCGCTATAAAATGTGTTGTTGTTTAGATTGGATTTTGTTATGGTGGTGTTTTTATGAGTTAGCGTTTCTTCAATATAATTAGCTAAAGAGTCTGTTTTGAATAGGTTTTTGTGATATTTTGTTACAACGGAATATTGAAGGCTGTCTGTCTCATCATTTGAAAAACACACAAGCAAATCGCCTTTAGGGTGTAAAAGCGATAAAGCCTCAAGTTTACTTTCCAAAGTTTTATAGGAATTGGTTTTTGATAGTTTTTGAATAAAATCATTGTTTTGAAGAGCACTTTTTAAACTTTCGATATTTGAAGCTTTTAAGATTACCGAGCTGTGTTCTGGAATTAAATGATTTAATTTGGTTCGGGTTGTTTTATGTTTAGAGCAACTAAATACTACTATGAAGAGGGCAAAACAAAAAAATCTCATGTGAGGCATTATTTAAAAAAGAATTCCTTGGTGCTTAGCCAAAAGGTTTTCGTTGAAACTGTAATTCCCGATAAAAACAGGAATCTTAATAATTAATTTCGCTTTAAGAAATTATTAATTCTACAAACCTACATATTTTTCATCTTAAAAAAGGTGGAATGCCATAGAAAATCGAATAGCATTAAAGTAATAAACCTAAATATTAAGTTTTAATTGTTCGGGCAATAACCTAAACGATTTTCTGTGGTATTTGGTAATACCATATTTTTTAATGGCTTCACGGTGTTCTTTGGTGGGGTAACCTTTATTTTGTTTCCAATTGTACATGGGGAATTCCTCGTGGATTTTATCCATATACAAATCGCGATGTGTTTTTGCCAACACTGAAGCTGCGGCAATACTTAAATATTTACTATCGCCTTTAACTATGGTTTTAAACGGGATATTGTTGTACGGTTTGAATTTATTGCCATCAACTATAATGTATTCGGGAACTCGATTTAGCTTATTTATCGATTTATGCATGGCTAAAATGGAAGCATTCAAAATATTTATGGTGTCTATGTCGTCTTCAAATATATGCGCAACACCAAAGGTTAAGGCCTCAGTTTCTATTATGGGCTGTAATAAGTCTCGTTTTTTCTCACTTAATTGTTTGGAATCATTTAGGATTTCATTTAAAAAATCCTGGGGAAGTATAACGGCAGCAGCGGTTACGGGACCTGCAAGACAACCACGGCCGGCTTCATCTGTGCCACATTCCAATATCTTATTTGAATAGTTTTTTAACAACATGGGTGTAAATATTGCCAAATCTATAGTTTTTACAACTATTTATTATGCATACATAATAAATTTATTTCGATTTATGCGAAAAACGTAATATTGCTTATTGAATTCTTAGTTTTTGTAAATAATTTTAAAATTATATTAATTGATACCCCTGTATTTTTATTAAGTACACATTTGAACAGATGTTAATTATTGCTTTAGTTAACATTTTTTTAGTGTATTTCTTTGCTTATTTAAGATATTATTAAGATGTTTGCGGTTGACTAACTCAAAATAATTGTTATATGAAATTAAAGTTGACATGGTTGTTGACGCTAATAATGGCGTTTTCAATTCAATTCTCTAATGCACAAGAGAGATCTATTTCAGGAGAAGTAACATCATCTATGGATGGTTTACCGTTGCCTGGAGTAAGCGTAATAGTTAAAGGAACAACTAGGGGAGCGCAAACAGATTTTGATGGTAAGTATACCATTAAAGCTTCAACTGGAGAGGTTCTGGTTTTTTCGTTTGTAGGAATGAAAAACGTTGAATCTACTATTGGAGCAAGCAATACAATTAACATTTCCATGCAAGAAGACATAGCTGCTCTAGATGAAGTGGTTGTTGTTGCTTATGGTACACAGAAGAAAGAAGCCTTAACAGGTTCTGTGGGTGTTGTTAAAACCGAAGCCTTGGAAAAAATTGCTACCTCGAATGTGGTACAAGGTATTGTTGGTAAAGTTGCAGGTGTTCAAGTTATTAATAACTCTGGACAACCAGGTGCTGCTCCAACTGTAAGAATTAGAGGTGTAGGTTCTATTAACGCAAGTAGCGAGCCTTTATATGTTGTAAACGGAGTGCCGTTTCAAGGGGATATAAACTCAATAAACTCAAATGATATTGAATCTTTTACAGTACTAAAAGATGCAGCTGCTGGTGCCTTATATGGTAGTAGGGGATCTAATGGTGTAATTATTATTACAACCAAGAAGGGGAAAAGAGATGCGGTTTCTGTTAACTTAGATGTTAGCACTACTTATTTAACAAGAGCGACTAAAGATTACGACGTAATTAAAGATCCTGGTATGTATTATGAGGCGCACTTTTTAGCGATGAAGAATTTCTTGATTACTACTGGTGAAACACCTACCGATGCCGCTAATTTAGCAGCAGCTAATATGATTCAAGATAATATTGGGTCAGGTTATAGCTTAGGGTATAATAATTATGATGTACCAGATGATCAGCTAATAAATCCTGCGACGGGTAAATTAAACCCTAGCGCAAATTTATTATACCATGATGATTGGGACGATTACATGTTTAATAATTCATTTTCAACCAAAACATTTTTAAGTGTTTCTGGCGGTTCAGAGAATTCTAAATATTATTTCTCTTTAGGTCATCAAGATGACAAAGCATATACCATCAAATCCAATTTTGAAAGAGTTACGGCTAATATGTCTTTAGAGCAAACAATTAAAGAAAACCTAACACTTGGTGGTACTATGAATTATGCACATACAGTTCAAAACGCTCCTGATCAAGGAGGGTATGCAGGTGCATTTACTTGGACACGTTCTATTGCACCAATTTATCCGGTATTTGGTTATAATTTAGACGGATCTCCTGTTCGAGACACTAACGGAGTTCATGTTTTCGACTATGGTGATGGACAAACTGGTACACCACAAATTAGAAGGTATGCGGCTTTTGCTAACCCTTATGCAACTACATTGTTGGATATTAAAAGAAGAACGGCCGATAACTTAAATGGAAATATTTTCTTAAAGTATGACTTTTTAAATGATTTTTCTTTTAGATACAATGTGTCTGCAGACTTACGCCATGACAATAGAGTAAGTTATGACACGCCATTAGGTGGAGATGCTTATGGTGTAGAGGGTAGATCGACTCCTAGAGCGTCTAGAGATTTTACGGTAACACATCAGCAGTTATTAACTTGGAAAAAGGACTTTGGTAATCATAGCGTAGATGTTTTAATTGGACATGAGTCAAGTGAAGAGAAATTCGTATATTTAGATGCACAAAAAACAAAGTTTTTATTACCAAATGAATCTGTGTTAGATTACGGTGTTAACTTTCAGTACATAAATAACTACGAGTTCGATTACGGTATAGAAGGGTACTTGTCAAGAGTAAATTACGATTTTAGTGATAAGTATTTCATTAACGCAAGTTACAGAAGAGATGCCTCTTCGGTATTCCATCCTGATAATAGATGGGGTGATTTTTACGGAGCTGGAGCTGCTTGGAGAGTGTCTCAAGAGTCATTCTTAGACAGTGCTGATTGGTTAACGGAGTTTAAGCTAAAAGCAAGTATCGGACAACAAGGTAACGACAGAATATTATATTCTGATAACTCTGGTAGAAACTACATTGCTTATGAAGATCAATACTTTGTATCAAATAATAATGGTAATATTGGACTTAGTTTACAATACCAAGGGAATCCCGATTTAACTTGGGAAACTTCAACCAACTTTAATGCAGGTTTTGAACTTGGATTATTTGATAACAGAATTACCTTGGATGCTGAGTATTTTAAAAGAGATGTGTCAGGTTTATTATTTAACACACCACAACCGCCGTCTTCTGGTTTACCAAGCTTCCCTGAGAATGTAGGTGATATGGAGAATGTAGGTTACGAAGCAAGCCTTAATGTTGATATTATCAGATCAGAAGATGTAAATTGGTCTGTTAATGTTAACGCAACACATTTCGAGAACAAAATAACAAAGTTGCCAGAAGGTAAAGAAACTATTGAAAATGGCGCATTTGAACTTGAAGTAGGAAGATCTCAATTCGAGTATTTCTCAAGAGAATATGCAGGGGTTAACCCTAATAATGGAGCCGCTTTATTTTATAAAGATATATTGGATACAAACGGTAATCCAACAGGCGAGAGAGAAGTAACAGAAGATTGGGCAGATGCCGATGAGTATTTTATTGGAAAAAGCGCGTTACCTGAATTATATGGTGGTTTTGGTACAAGCTTTAGCTATAAAAACTTTAGTTTAGGTTTACATTTTGCTTACCAATTTGGAGGTTACGGTAGAGACAATACATATATAGAATTGTTATCTGGTGAAGCTGGTGAAAACTTACATAAAGATGTATTTAACACATGGACCATTGATAATCCAACAGCATCTTTACCATTGGTAGTGCCAAACAATGATTTAAATTACTATGCGACATCTAATATTAGATTAATCGAATCTGATTACTTGAGTTTGCAAGATGTAAATATATCGTATAATTTAAACGATAATATTACTGAAAAGTTAGGGTTAACGTCTGCAAGGATATATCTTAATGCGGGTAATGTTTATCTATGGTCTAAAAGACAAGGCTATGATCCAAGATTAAGTTTTACAGGACTTAATACTGATACTAACTTCTCGTTAGTAAGAAATATTACATTTGGTTTAAACCTTAAATTTTAAATTATGAAAAAGAAAATTTTATTAAGTTTATTCGCAATTGCTTTATTCTCATGTGAAAAAGAATTCCTTGACACAGAGTCTAAACAATATGTGACTCAAACACAATTAGAAGAGTTGGCAAACTCGTCGCCAGAAGCGCTTTTAACAATCAACACAGGTGTTGAAGATGGACAATATGCCTTTTTTAGAGAATACTCAACAAACTTTGAAGATACAGGCGGAAGACACGACGACTTTGGTCAAATGTCTATCAATCTAGGTCTAGATTTAATGTCTAATGATATGGTACAGGTTACTGATCATTGGATGGGAAATTACTATGCTTACAGAGGTAGAACCCAAGATTTCTCTACAACTAGAATTATTTGGAATTTTTATTACTCTATTATAAGAAATGTAAATTCAATTGTTGCTCAAATACCAGCAGATGCTACTGATGATAGATTAGTACATTTACGAGGCAGAGCGCAAGCATTAAGAGCTTATAGCTATTTCAACTTAATTAGAATATACCAACACAAATACCAAGGAAATCAATCTGCTCCTGGTGTACCGCTTTATGATGGAGCTGATTTAGTAATTCCTTCAAGAGCCAGTGTACAGGAAGTATACGATTTAATTATAGCAGACTTAGAAAATGCATATGCTACAGTAGATGGATATGTTAGAGATTCTAAAGAAAAGCTAGATAAGTCTATTATTGCCGGTATTTACGCAAGAGTGTTGTTGGAAACAGGAACGAACAATACAAAATGTGCTCAAATGGCTGCTGAAGCGAAAGCAGCAGGGTCTTTAATGAGCTCTTCTGCATGGTTAAACGAAGGTTTCTCGCAAATATCAAATTCAGAGTGGTTATGGGGATCAGACATTAATAATGAGTCTTCAACGGTTTATGCATCGTTCTTTTCACAAGTGGCAAGTTTAAACGCAGGCTATGCAGGATTATTGGGAGTACATAAAACAATCGACATGAGATTATATGATGCCATTCCAGCAACCGATTCTAGAAAACAAGCATTTGCAGACGATGGAACATACATTAATTATAAATTCAGGGATTTCACATTTTTTGAAGGTGATTACGTATACATGCGTGTGGCTGAAATGTATCTTATCGAAGCAGAAGCTTTAGCAAGAAACGGTAATGATTCTCAAGCAGCACAAGTACTTTATAATTTAGTTAGCACAAGAGATTCAGGTTATACATTATCAACAAATACGGGTCAAGCTTTAATTGATGAAATTCTATTACAAAGAAGAATAGAATTATGGGGTGAAGGATTTGCTTGGTTCGATATGAAAAGAAACGATGTGGCTCTAGAAAGAGATTATCCAGGTTCTAACCATGCTTCTTTTGGTAAAGACAATTACGCCGCCGGTGCAAAGGAATTCTTATTCCAAATACCTAAACGTGAATTAGATAATAACATTGATATTAATGACGAGGACCAAAATCCTCTATAATAACCTAAAAATATAAAGAAGTATGAAAAATAAATTAATATACGGGTTTCTTTTTTTATCGATGCTTGCGTTTACATTCGTAAGTTGCGAAGAAGAGGGAGTACTTCCAGTAGAAATACCAAATGCTATTTCCTTTAATGCAGATGGGGCAAATATACAAGTTGAAGAAACTGGTACATCCTATGCTATTGAAGTGCAATCAACTACAGTGTCTAACACAGCAAGAACAATTACAGCTGTTTTAAATACGGCGGAATCTACAGGTTTACCAGCTGAATATAACTTTAGCGGAACAATAACTATTCCAGCTGGAGAAACAGTAGGGTCTGAAACCATAAGTTTTAATTTCAGTGAAATGCCAATTGGACCAACAAGAACATTGGTTTTTGATTTAGCATTGCCAGATGATGGATCATTTCTTAATACGGCAAGAGCAACACATACCATTGGTTATACAGCGGTATGCCCTTTATCAGGGCCGCAGTTAACAACGGTTAGCTTTACGTTTGATCCTTGGCCAGAAGAACTTAGTTGGTCAATAACAAACGATGCTAACGGGCTTGTGGTAGCAACAGGTACTGGATATGATGGATTGACTTCATTTAGTACAGACGTTTGCTTAATTTCTGGTGATTACACATTCACTATTGAAGATGCTTACGGCGATGGAGGAGCACTTTACGAACTAACTCAAAACGGGAATGTAGTTATTTCAGGAGGGCCTGCTTATGGCACCGGAGAATCACAATCATTTACCATTTCTATCTAATTTAGAGGTACTCAAATATTTTAAATAAAGAAAGCCGGCTAATTTAGCCGGCTTTCTTTATTTAAAATATTTACTTAAAATTAGCGTTCAAATAATTACTTTTGTTTCGGAAGATTAAATTATGATGAGATTAATTTTAGTATTGTTTTTAGTGTTTTCGTTTAGCAATGTAAACGCGCAAGTAAAACCTAAGTTATTAAAAGAGGCAGACACGGTGTCTTTAAAATCTCAAGATAGTTTAAAAACATCTGGTAAACCTAAACCTAAAAAAAATCTCTTAGATAAATTAGATCCAAAAACTAAAGTAGAAAAAGCCAAAATATCAGACTATTTAATAATCTCTCACAAAAACGATACAACTTTTGTCGATACCACTTTAACCATCCAAAAGGAATATAAATTTAATTATCTACGAAAAGACAATTTTGGTTTAATGCCCTTTTCAAACCTGGGACAAACCTACAACAACCTAACCTATAATTTTGAAAACACGGATTTAATGCCAAGTTTCGGTGCTCGGGCTAGACATTTTAATTATATGGAGGTTGAAGATATTAACTATTACCGTGTACCAACACCATTAACGGAATTGCTCTACAAATCCGCTTTCGAGCAAGGGCAACTAGCCGACTCCTTCTTTACGGTAAATACGTCACCGCAGTTAAATTTTTCAATAGCCTATAAAGGGCTACGGTCTTTGGGAAAATACCAACACTTGTTAACCAGTACGGGAAATTTTAGGTTCACAACAAACTACCAAACAAAAAACAAACGATACGCTGCTAGGGCACACATAGTAACCCAAGATTTGCTTAACCAAGAAAATGGAGGACTTAGAGACGATGATATGGTAGAAAATTTTCAGAACGGGACCCCAGAGTTTTTAGACCGATCCATATTAGAAGTAAATTTCGAAAATGCAGAAAACATTCTAAAGGGCAAACGCTTTCATTTAGAGCACGCCTATAATATTATTAACAAAAAAGATTCGCTTTTAAAAAACAAACTAAGCATAGGTCATATTATATCCCTAAAAGATAAATCCTTTCAATACGACCAATCAACAGCAAATACAAGTTATTTTGGTGCCGCCTTTTCAAGTTCAAAATTCAGAGATCGCGTAACCCTCGAAAACCTATACAACCAACTACAATTAAATTATAGCAACAATATACTTGGCGATTTACAATTCAATATAAGTAACAATAATTACAACTACGGTTACAATAAAGTGGTCGTATTAAATGGCAACAACATAACCAACAGGTTAAAAGGCGATGTGTTTTCAGTAGGCGGAAAATACCACAAGCATTTTAAAAACTTCGAATTGCATGGCGAATTGGGCGTAAACGTTTCGGGCGATTTCGAAGGAAACTTTATAAAAGCACACGCCACCTTCAAATTAAATAACGATTTATCGGCAACGGCATCCATAAACCACAACTCCAAAGCACCAAATTACAATGTACTGCTATACCAAAGCAATCACATAAATTACAATTGGCGAAACAATTTTAACAATACCGAAACGCAGCAACTCGCATTTCAATTAAAATCAAAAAAAATAGCCAATATATTGGTCGACTATTCAACCATAACCGATTACACCTATTTTAAAAGAGACAGCACAGGAATTCCAAACGGAGAGTTCGTCCCAATCAAGCCCTTTCAAAACAACAAAACCATAAGCTATCTCAGGGTTAAACTGGAAAAAGAAATAAAAGTTGGCAAATTCGCACTGCACAACACGTTAATGTACCAAAACACCCAAGACGAAAACCAGGTGCTAAACGTACCCGAGCTCACCACGCGCAACACCATATACTACGCAAGCCACGTATTTAAAAAGGCCATGTACCTACAAACAGGCGTAACATTCAACTATTTCACGGCATATAGCATGAATGCCTACGATCCGCTATTGGCAGAATTCTACGTGCAAACTCAAAAAGAATACGGCAACTTCCCACGGTTCGATTTCTTTATAAACGCAAAAATCCGCCAAACCAGAATCTATTTAAAGGCCGAACATTTCAACGCAGCCTTCACCGGCTACAATTATTTCGCAGCACCAAACAATCCGTACCGCGACTTCACCGTGCGTTTCGGATTAGTGTGGAATTTCTTTATGTAAACAGTTTTTTGGGCGTTCCCCCGTTTGGTCGCCGAGGCTCCCGAAGCGGGGTCGGGCTTTCCAATACAATCTTTTTAAAAACGTCATTGCGAGGAGTTGGCGACGTGGCA
>NZ_JBLWYT010000011.1:0-97294 GCF_048381975.1 Hwangdonia sp.
TGGTATTCCAAATGGTTCTTTGCAACTCTATAGAAAGAGAGGACTCGTACGTGTCATGGATCTGTAATTCTAAAACACGTTATAGTTCTCCTCTTTTTCTATATAAAGTTATTTATTACAAACTAAAGAAACACGTTACCTTTAATTACCAAAAAAACCTACTGAATGTTTGACCAACTAACAATTGAGAAATTAGATTACTATGTTTACGCTTTAATAAATCCGAAAGACAAAAAACCTTTTTACATCGGAAAAGGAATTGGAAATAGAGTTTTTAATCACCAAAATTGTGCAATAAAAGATGATAATTCTAATTTAAAACTTGACACAATACGAGAAATTATAGACAGCGGATTTGAAGTTGAGCACATAATTATTAGACACGGATTGACTGAAAAAGAGGCATTTGAAATCGAAGCTTCGATAATTGATTTTGGAAACAAATTTGGGTTTGAATTTTCTAATTTGGTTTTAGGACATCACTCAAGCGGAAAAGGACTTATGACAGCTGACGAAATTGTCCGAATCCATAATGCAAAACCGTTGACTGAATTGACTGACCCAGTAATTATAATAAACATCAACAAAAAGTATGTTAGAGGAAATTCGAGTAACGAAATTTACGAATCCACAAAACAGGCTTGTGTTGTTGGAGAACAAAAAAGGAAAACGACAAAGTATGCACTTTCTGAATATTGTGGAATCGTAATCGAAGTATTTGAAATTCAAGAATGGTACGAAATTGAAACACCAAATAATAAACGGAAAAATCGTTGGGGATTTAACGGAGAAATTGCAAAACCAGAAATTAGAGAAAAATATATTAATAAATCGTTAGCTCACACAAAGAAAAAAGGAGCAGCAAATCCCATAAAATACAGACTATAAAACGAGAAATAACTAAAGGTAACAACGTGTATAATTAATTGCTTGGTCACTGCCGACTTACGAACATTCCTGCGGAATATTCTATCTGTGATTTATTTGCTAAATTACTCGCTTAACCACGCAACTAATCATACACATAAACGTTAGCTGCAACCTGAAAAAACCACTGAATAACAAATGAGCAAACTATTCCAAATATTCAGAGTTGACGAAATAGAAGCAAAAAAGATTTCTGAACAGCCTGACGAACCTCACAATCACGATTTCGAGGAATTATTAATTGGAATAGATGGAGAATTAGAACATTTCATTGATTTTAATTCCACCAAAACTCAAGCACCATTTGTGAGTTTCGTTACCAAAGGAAAAGTACACCGTTTGATACCGAGAATATATAATGGCAAATGCGACATTTGGGCAATTCGTTTCAAAAGTGAATTTATTCCGGAGACAACGTTTCAACTATATTCTCTTTATCACGACCAAGCCAACATCAAATTGGAAAAAGGACATTGTTTTCAAAGATTGGTTGAACTATGTAAAATGATGTTTGATGAAACAAAGCAGGAAAATCCGAATCTTGCCATCATCAGACAACTTTTGAGCGTTCTTTTTACTATGATAGAAGCCGAAAGGAAAAAAACAGAATCACAAAACGAAACCACACAAAAGACACAGCATATTTCGTTCGGAAACTTTTTGACCATTCTTGAAGAAAATTACAGAAGACCATTGGGTGTTGAGTTTTATGCAGAAAAACTATTTATGACCTCAAGAAACCTAAATCTAATCTGCCAAAATATTTTAGAGCAAAGCGTTTCGGAAATAATCGAAACACGTAAACTTATTGAAGCCAAAAACCTATTAATCTCTACTGAAAAAACCATTTCTGAAATCGCCTACGAATTGGGCTATAACGAAAATTCTTATTTCTCTAATGTCTTCAAAAAGAAGTCTGGGCAATCGCCAACTGAATTTAGGGACGATATGAAAAATATGCTCACTTCCTGAATTTACAACTCAACTACCGAATAGTGTAATTCAAAACATAGGCATCCTTGCTAATTTTGTAATCAAATAACAATTCAATAGAATTTAAATTTAATGATTATGAAAAAAACAATGCATGTATTAGCGATGGCCTTACTAACTTTAGGTACTTACGCACAGACCCAATGGAAAGTAGACCCTTACCATTCGTCCTTAAATTTTAATATTTCCCATTCTGGAATTAGTTTTGTAAACGGGAAATTTTTAGAATACACAGGAAACCTGACTACAAACGGTGAAGCTCTTAAAGATGCAAGTTTTGATTTTACCGTGGATGTAAAAAGTATAAACACTAACGTAGAAGATAGGGATAATCACTTAAGAAGTGCTGACTTTTTTGAAGTTGAAAAGTACCCAAATATGTCTTTTAAGAGTAATAAAATTGTAGCTACGGACAAATCCGAACAATACTTGTTATATGGTAATTTGACCATAAAAGGTGTAACCAAAGCTGTGATTTTTGATGTTGATTTTGGCGGAATAGCCAAGAGCGACCAAGGCGAAAAGTTAGGTATGAAAGCCGAAACAACCATCAATAGATTTGATTATAATATTGATTATGACCCAACAGCGGTGGGCATTGGAAAAGATGTAACCATAATAGTTCATTTGCAGTTTGCCAAGCAGTAAGTTTTTATAACCTAATTTATGAACAATTAAAATATAGAAATTATGAAAAAATTTAGAACACAAAAAATAAGCAAACAAGAAGTCTACATAAGATATTTGATTGGAGCAGTCCTAACCCTATTTGTATTAACATCTGGATTAACAGGTTTTGCTTTCTACTTTCTATTAATTTTTACCGCCCTACTGGTTTTTACTGGTATTGTGGAAAGAAGCTATTTGAACACGAAATTCTGTTCAGATATGTAATAAATAGAAACCAAGTTATTTTTAAATATCCCTTTAATGCGAAGTGTAAACTAAAAGGCATTATTGGGATATCCGTTTTAAAAACCAGACGTTTTTTGAACAAGGTAAAATCAATCTCATTTAAGTAGAGTAAAAGAGATCTTTCAACACTTCCCAAATCTACAACTCAATTACCGAATAGTGTAATATCCACACTCTTATACGTAAGTATCTTTGTATCAAACATTAAAGTATAAATATTATGAAAACAACAAAATGGGCAATAGACCCAGCACACAGCGAAATTACCTTTAAGGTAAAGCATTTAATGATTTCAAATGTAAAAGGAGAATTTAGAACTTTTCAAGCTGACATAGATGGCGAAGATTTTACAAAATCAACCATTTCAGCATACATTGACGCAAGTTCAATATCAACTAACAATAATGATAGAGACACGCATATAAAAAGTCCTGACTTCTTTGAAGTAGAGAAATATCCAGAAATCACATTTGTTAGTACTTCTCTTAAAAAGGTAGATGATAACGCATTTGAATTGATAGGCAATTTGACAATTAAAGGTGTTACCAAAGAAATTAAACTTGATACCGAGTTTGGAGGTTTTATGAAAGACCCATACGGAAATGAAAAAGCAGGTTTTTCAATAAATGGAAAACTAAACCGAAAAGACTTTGGACTTAACTGGAATGCTGCCTTGGAAGCAGGAGGCGTTATGGTCGGAAATGAAATAAAAATTAATGCAGAAGTTCAATTTGTAAAACAATAAAAAAATGAAACAGCTAATTAAAAACAGTTTTAGTGCTGACACAACACAGAATAATATATCCATAGCTTTGTTGCTACTTCGGGTTACAGTTGGAGGAATGATGTTGACGCACGGTTTAGGAAAACTAACTATGCTTTTTGGTAACGACCCGATACAATTTGCAGACCCAATAGGTATTGGTTTAACAGCATCTTTGGCACTTGCAGTTTTTGCTGAAGTATTCTGTTCATTCTTTTTGATTTTCGGAGTAGCAACACAGTTTTCAGCCATATCTTTAAGCATAACAATGTTTATTGCTGCATTTATTGTTCACGCAAATGATGATTTTGCAGTTAAAGAAATGGCATTACTTTACTTTTTAATTTATGTAGTGCTTGCAATTGTTGGAGCAGGAAAATATTCAATCGATAATTGGTTGAGTAAAAAAATAGCTTAAACATCTTTGTGTTACATAAAATGAATAGAAAACAATTTTTAAAATCAATAGCTTTATTGCCTTTAATAACTTGCAGTATGAATTTAAAAAATTTAAACAAAATGACTTCAACAATGAGTAACACAAGCAAAATGCCTGTGTTATTTCTTGGTCACGGAAGTCCTATGAATGCCATTGAAGAAAATGAATTTGTTTCGGCATTTAGAAAATTAGGTAAAGAACTTGTAAGACCAAATGCTATCCTTTGTATTTCGGCACATTGGGAAACCAAAGGCACATTTGTAACAGCAATGCAAAATCCACCGACAATTCACGATTTTGGTGGTTTTCCTCAAGCATTATTTGATGTTCAATATCCTGCACAAGGAAGTCCAGAATTAGCAAAAGAAACTAAAAAAATCATTACCAAAACAGAAGTTGAATTGGACGATAAATGGGGGCTTGACCACGGAGCTTGGAGTGTTATAAAACATCTCTATCCAAATGCGGATATTCCAGTAATACAAATGAGCATAGATTATTCGCAACCAGCAAAATATCATTATGAACTGGCAAAGGAAATAAGTAGCCTTCGCCAAAAAGGAATCTTGATTATTGGAAGCGGAAATATGGTTCATAATTTACGTTTAGTCGCCTGGAAAAAATTGAACGAACCATATGCTTTCGATTGGGCAATTGAAGCAAACGAAAAGATGAAAAGCCACATTTTAAGTGGAGACCATCAAAAATTGATTGATTTTAAATCGCAAGGAAAATCATTTGATTTGGCTATCCCAACACCTGAACATTATTTGCCTTTGCTTTATACTTTGGCATTGAAAGAAGAAAACGAAAAAATAACATTATTCAACGATAAACCTGTTGGAGGTTCACTTTCTATGACATCTTTAAAAATAGCATAGCACGGTAAATATTTTAATGATGGAAACTCGAAAAAAAATTATTATTCATTCGCTGCAATTTTTTCAAGTTCAAGGGATTAAAGATGTTGCGATGTCTGATATATCTAAAACACTAGGTATGTCTAAAAAAACCTTATATGTGCATTTTGCAAATAAAAAAGACCTTGTAAATCAAACCATCACATATCTTTTTGATTTACATTTTTCTACTATCGAGGCAATTTTAGAGCAAGAAATTTCTATTGAAAAAAAAATAAGGAAGATTTATGAGTATGCCATAAATTACATAATTGGGATTTCACCCAGATTTATTATCGATTTAAAAAAATACTACACATCATCATTTAAAGATTATGACTCATTTCGTAGAAAAATAATTTTTGAAATAATAACTACGTTATTAGTGGAAGGCCAATTAAATGGAGAAATTAATGAAGCTATTAATATTGAACTTTTTTGTCAATACCATTTGTTAAATTTGGATGAGGTTCTAATCGCTAACTCTCAATTAAATGAATTTAGTGAAGAAGAACTTTTAGATAATACGATTGGTATAAGCTTAAAAGGAATTCTTAAATAAGTTTGATAACCTTATTGTAAAACAAAACCTAAAAATTACCTGTCTCTACTATATTCTTTGGCATTGAAAGAAAAAAACGGAAAAATAATATTACTCAACCACAAATCTGTTGGAGGTTCTATTTATATAACTTCCTTATAAATAGAATCTAGTTGACATTCGGAATAAAGGCAGCAGCTAACACCGTATAAAATTAATTGCTAGTACAAGCCTGCTTACGAAAATCCTCGCGGATTTTCTATTCGGTTTGTATTTGCTAAATTAGTTGCTTAAACACGCAACTATTCTTATACAAGACCGTTGGCAAACATTATGACCCGTCCTGAATAAAGGCTACATAATTTTAAACATTATGTACAAAAATGACAAAGTGATCAGACGGTATTCAGAACCCTTTAAATTAAAAATTTTAGACGAACTTACCACCGGAAAGTTAAACAAGTATCAACTCGGTAAACTCTATGGTATTGCTCCTACCACCATTAATGAATGGATTAGGAAGTACAACCGTAAAGACCTTATGAACACTAGAATTAAAGTGGAAACTAAAGACGAAATAACACGTATTAAAGCGCTTCAAAAGGAAATCAAGCAGCTAAAACAACTCTTGCTCAAAAAGGATTTAGATGCTTTAGTGTTAGATTCTTATCTAGAAGTAGCAGCTGAACAGTTAGGTTATAAATCTGTAACCGAACTAAAAAAAAAGCTAAATATCTAGCCTTAATTAAAGCTAAAGAAAAGTCTAAGGGATTTGCTTCTTTAACGACTATTACTCATTGTTTTGGACTAAAACGTGATGCCTATTATAAATATAAAAATAGAGCTGATAAGCGTTTAAAGCTAGAACAACAGATTATTGAAATAGTACAGAAAAGACGCAGGTCCCTTCCCAGAGAAGGCGTGCGTAAACTTATAAAATCATTAGATGACGAGTTTATTAAGGCAAACCTTAAAGTGGGTAGAGATACTTTATTTAATATCCTTAGAAAGCACAATATGCTTACTCTTAGAAAGAAATATAGTTCTAGAACAACCAATTCGTTGCACAGGTTCTACAAGTACAAAAACATCATTAAAGATGTAGAAGTAACAAGACCTAATCAAGTTTGGGTGTCTGACATCACCTACATCAGAACCGTGAAAGGTTTTTGCTATCTGGCGCTTATTACTGACATGCATTCCCGGAAGATTATCGGTTACGACCTGAGTGATAGCCTGGAACTAAAAGGTTGTGAAAGAGCTTTAAACAAGGCGCTGTATCAAGCTAAGGATACTACTGGACTTATTCATCATTCCGACAGAGGTATACAGTATTGCAGTAACGTCTACACTCAAATTTTAAAGAGAAATAACATCGATATTAGCATGACAGAAGAAAATCATTGTTACGAAAACGCGATGGCTGAACGTGTAAACGGCATCTTAAAAGATGAATTTTATCTCGACCAGACCTTTGATAACGTGGCACACGCAAAAAGAGCTGCAAAAAATGCAATTAATTTATACAACGAAATAAGATTACATTTATCTTTAGATTATAAAACACCAAATATGGTATATAAATTATCAGCGTAAATCAATTTTAACCTGTAGCCATATTTCAGGACAAGACATTATCAGAAACCGCTAACCAATGATAAAATTCTTTAGAAAAATTAGACAAAATTTGCTTCTGGAAAACAAAACTGGAAAGTACTTGAAATATGCTATTGGAGAAATTCTTCTTGTGGTTATTGGAATTTTGCTTGCTTTACAAGTCAACACTTGGAATGAAAACAGCAAAATAAACAAACAAGAATTACAACTTTTAGAATCACTTCAATATGAATTTACATCCAATAAAAATGAATTAGACCGTTCGTTAAAAAAATCACAACTAATTCAGAAAAGATGTGAAGCAATATTGGAGAACACAGGAAACCGTGAAATGAAGTTATCTAAAATTGAAAGTGATTCTCTAATAAATTGGGGTTTAACGAACATAGTTACTTATGACGTAAGTAATGGTATAATAAGCGATATTATAAGTTCGGGTAAGATTCAAATAATCAGAAATGAAAGAATTAAAAACTTCCTCTCTAATTGGAACGGAATTCTTAATGATGTCAAAGAAGACGAAACTTGGGCTGTAAATGAAAGAAATAATGTCATATATCCCTTTTTATATAAGCATTCAAATTATACAAGCACTACCCAAAGTAACAGCCAAAACACTGAAATTACTTCTGGTTTTGATACGGATTACAAGGCAGTTTACAAGTTTTTAGAATTTGAAAATCTTGCGAATAGTCAAAGGATATGGAATAGAAAAAATGAAAGAAATTATAAAAATCTCAAAAGTAGAATTGAGGAGATAATTATTCTTTTTGAGCAAGAAATAAATCTAAAAAAATAACGAAAGCACAACAATGTGTAAAATTAATTGCTTAATACGAGCCTGCCTACAAAAACCCTAGGGATTTTCTATCTGGTTATTATTCACTAAATTCCGTGCTAAATCGCGCAAATAACCATATACAAACCCTTGCTAACAATATTGACCCGTCCTAAAGCAAACTGTAATCCTAAAACCCATCTATTAGTCAACTTTGCTTTCTCAGTTTTTCTTATTCGAATCCGAATATAATTACTCGAAATTACAACTACACCCTCCGAACCTCACTTTTGCGAAATTTTGCTGATGCGAAAAAAATCTGGTTTTCATGCGATTTTTTTTGAGTTTTAAGCAACCAAATTCAAAAACGTT
Organism: Hwangdonia sp.; assembly: GCF_048381975.1. Lineage (NCBI taxonomy): Bacteria > Pseudomonadati > Bacteroidota > Flavobacteriia > Flavobacteriales > Flavobacteriaceae > Hwangdonia > Hwangdonia sp. The sequence continues at coordinate 8,245 of NZ_JBLWYT010000011.1, forward strand.
ATTTTTAAAAAATTAAAAATATTATTCAGATTTATTACAAAATCACCCAATCTACTCATCTAATACTGCGAATAGTAAAGAACAATGTTAAAAGAATTAAATCTATTTTATTAAAATAAACAAAAAAGACACCACCCCAAACAAAACACCAACAATAAATAGGACCGCCGCCCAGGTTGGATAAATTTTCGCATGCTTTATTTTGTTTTCAAAACGACTTTCAAAACGTTCAATGGCTTTTGTGTGTGAGTCCATTTTTTGCTGATGTGCTTCAATAATAGATTTATACGCTTTTAAATCCATCTTGATTTTTGTTTCTTTTAATTGAATGTTAATTTTATCAAGTTTTTCAACACCTTGATTAAAATAGTTGATTTCATTCACTAATAATGCGGTTAATTCTTCCAGTTTTGTCATGATATTTCTTTTTAATAAGACATCCCTTTTTGGATGGCTTTCTTTATTATGAATTTTGTGATTTTCAAAGCTAAACTTGGTGTCAATTCAACGACCTTTCCTGCAAGATTAACACTTACCTTGTTTGCTTTTAATATACTCGCCCCTTTTATACCGGACAATTGTTTCCCAATATTCCCAAGCGACATATTGCGATGCACGGCACTACCTTTTAGATTGTGTCCATCAAATTCAAACCGGAAGCCTTGCAATTTATTTTGATTGTTTATTGTTGGTATTACTTTTACGCCATTAGATTCCATAGCCTTTAAATAAGCATCAAAAGATTTGGGCTTAAACTGTTTCATGGTCAAATCATGCCTTCTTTTTATTTCAGTTCGTATTTCTTTTAGATTGAATGCCTTTTCAAACTGCACTTGTTTTACGGTTGTCAAGCCCATGTGTTCCGCTACTTTTTCTGCTGCTAACTGACTGCGCTTACCAATAAAACCATCATTGTAAGCTATACCTTTAAAATCAATACGATTAACATATAAATGGATGTGTTTATGGTCTTTATCTTGATGTACAAAGGCTATCGCTTGTCTTTCGCCTAGTTTCATCTCATGCATAAAACGTTTTGTTATAGCTTGCAACTCTTTTTTATCTAATCGCTTACCATCTTCTATCGTTGGGCTGATTACAAATGATAAGGTGTTTTTTGTGCAGTGGTAATTTTGATCCTGAAGCATTTTAAATTCTTTTGTAATTTCATTTGGTGAATCTCCATGTAGAAATTCCTTTAACACAATTTCTGCATCTTTTTCCTGGTTCCATCCATAGGACATGGATGCTCTGGTATGTGAAATGCTCTTGCCCTTACCTATCATTGTTGAAATTTTTTAAGGTGTGCTTTTATTTCATTCGCTAAGTCATAAACTGTTTCAGTTAGTTTAGGGTTTCGCTTTTTATACATGTTTCCGATGGACTTAAAGTTGTTGTGGTATTTAATCAGCATTTTATAAATCTGGATATGTTCATCGGTAAAACGTTCTGTTATTTCTTTTTCAAATAGACTGCGTCTTATATATTCGCTCAGGGTCAATCCGCTCCTTTTTGCTTTCATTTTTAATAGCTTCTTTTCATAAACCGAACATCGAAACTTAACGAGGTCACCCTTCCCCTTAAACACTCTTTTTTCTTTGCGACCAAGGGGAGCAAACAAGAATGTGTCCACAGACACACATCTTGAATTCCTACCCAAGACCATTTTCGTTTCAGAGGAACTCTGTTCCAAATCCAATTCTACACTATCCGATTTGGTTAGTACATCGGCAGGAATCTTTACAGATAGCTCCTTTTTATATTTTGGTTTAACATCAAACTTCTTTTTTGTTTTCATGGCACAATAAATCGTTTAAATCTTTGTAATTCTTATAGCTTGAACTTTTGTCAATTACATGTTCGTACTTATCTATTAAATATTGAGTTGCCTTTTGTCCAGCCGTATCATTATCTAAAAACAGATACACTAATTCGTGTATTAGAATGTGTTTTTTAATATCATTTATAAAACTGATGGAGTTTAGAACTAGGACATTTGAAGTTTCTAACAGGTTACGATCTATAGTTGCAAGCGATAATAGATCAAACATGCCTTCCAAAATGATTAACTCCTTTTTATTATTTTGGATGTAGGTATAAGATTTTGGACTGCTGCTATTTTTAAATATCTTATTCCGTAATTCCCAACCCCCTTTATTGTTCTTTAACCCAATGGCGAAAAATTTAAATGCTTTATGCCGGTACCAAACTTCTTTACAATAGATGTTTGCAATGCTTATGGAAATACCTCTGGAGTTTAAATATTGAATTAAAGCAGGGTGTGTGATACTTTGAACTTTAATAATATTAATCCCCGTATCATTTTCACTAGAAACCGATTGTGGTGTGAATGAATTATTTACAGTTCCAACATTCAAAAATTCTAAAGTTTCTTTAATGGAACACTTCAAAATCTTGCATACTAAATCGATCACGTTTCCGCCTATACCTTCGCCATGATCGTACCATCGATTCTTGGTTTTAGAGACTTTAAAAGAGGCTTGGGTTTCTGACCTGAAAGGACTTAGAAACCAAGCTTCTTTTTCCGTTGTCCTTTTGGGAAAGTGTCCTAATTTTTCTAGCGCTTTCACGATAGAAAAATTACGGGCTGTTTCACAGTTTATTTTTCTTTTCATAAGCCCCTGTGCTTTAAGTAATTTTTTGATGATTTGATGACAACACCCTTTAAAGCCTTTACATCATTGGGCTCAACGTGTCATCGTTTTGTCATCACATCATCATTCTTGTGTTTTTTATCCTCTATTCTGTCATCATTATATTTTTTGATGACAAAATGATGACCGTTTGATGACAGCTTCAGCCATTGTAAACATTAGGGTTCTACGATTCCGTCATCATATCATCAAAATTTTTGGTCAAAAAATCCTTTTCAACCCTAAAATATCTGCCTTTGGCATCCACCAAAGTCATATCGCCATCTGTCCAAAACACAAACTTTTGATACTTGTTCGAGTTCTCTTGGTTCTTTAATTTCCAATCTACCTTCAGCAACTTTCTGAGTTGTGTTAAATCTGTTCGCACTCGGGTTTTATTAAGTGCTAACAATGCATCTATTGGACAGAGATCTATAACTTTCAAATCAAACTTTTCAATGACACTCAATAAAATACTAGCTAGTTCCTTTTCTACTCGGTTACGGTTGTTCCGCACCAATCTTGTTAAGGCTTTGGTTTTTATTTGTTGTGGCGTAAACCACATTCTGGTCAAATGTTTTGAACTTAATTTCCTGTTTGCCAAAAAATGCATAAAAGCAGGGATTTCATTAATCAGGCCTCCTAGAAACTGTGTATTCTCCTTTTCTAGCACAGGTACCTTTTTGACCCAAAATCGGGTTTCATTGGCATCAATCTTAATAAAACTCTCTTCGTTATTGCTGCATAGAATGAACTTTCCAAAGAATTCGACTTCCCGCTTATCTTTACCTTTGGCTTCCAGCTTATTGATATTGGTAGTACTTAGATATTTTATCCGCTCAGTGAGTTCTTCTTTATTGAACAGCACTTCATCAATACAGATTAAAAGCTTATTTGCCCAATCGGCATTAAACTGACTGCTAAAGCTATCGTTAGTCAAATAAGTCATGTTGTTGTCAAAGATTTCCTTGAGCCATTTTAAAAAGGTGCTTTTGCCCGTGGAGCGCTCCTTGGATACCAAGCATAGAATAGGTAATACTTGGATGGGTTTTAGATATAATAATTGAAGATAGTCCAAGCCCAATTCGTAGTGTTTTCCAAAAATGTGTTTTACAAACTCCAGAGATAGGGATACATCACCTGCTTTGGGCCGTTTTCCCAAGGGAGAATAAATATTATAAAAACCCAGATAATCTTGTTTGAAGTCTAAATGACTTGGAATACAAGTGAAGCCATCATATTTTGATATTTTACTTAAATGATCCTTTCCATGGTCTTGTTTTATGGTTTCCATGTTCCATTGCACCAAGATGTCATTAAAATGACCAGCTATGGTCGGCGCTTTGACCTGCTTGTAATAGGACGTGCCAACACGTATATAGGGTATTTTTTTCATGCGAATTATTGTTTAAATGAAGATTGTCCTATTGTACTTTATGACGCATGGTATATGCTAAAGCTTCCGCTTCTATATCGTGTTTTGACTTTCGCTTGTTTTGGAGTAGCCATTCAACCAGTTTTGCTTTCTCAAAGAAGAGCATTTTTCCGTTTGGCTTGGAGTGTGGAATTCTTCCTGAGGCCGTTAGTTTATAAAGGTAGCTTCTGGATATACCTGTATAATCGCAGGCTTCGTCAAAGGTCAGTACTTCTTTATGACCTACTAACAGTTTTTCCAAACGATCCAATCGTTCAAGAATTAATAAATTGTCCATTTTTATTGTTTTTAGATTTATAAAATGAACAAAAGCGCTTTTGTTTTCCCTTTTGGGATTATGGAAATAAAAGTAAAAAATGCAGCTAGTGAAAGAAGAAAAAAAGGCAAATAGTTATTCACAATTATTTGATAAACAATACATTAATCCTATTTGTATTAAATTTTATGAAATTAATAAAGTGCAATTTTATTTATCATTTTATGATATCAAATGAACCCATTCAAAATTGAAAATTAATGGTCGTTTATGGCATAATTTGAGTTATTAACAATGCAAACCAAGAGTTTCGATAATTGTTTGAGTTTGAAAACGCAGATTTTAAAATTGAAACTGTTATAAGTTGATGGATACGGTCTGGAAAAATTGACATTTATTAATTAACACTACCTGGAACTTATAGGTTCTGCTATTAAATAAGTTCAATTCGCATCAAATGAAAAAAAAATCAAAAAAAATTGTTTTTGCGTGCAAATTGCGTGCAAATAAAAAAAGGCTTTAAAGGTGAAACCCTTTTAAAGCCTTGCTATTACCGTGGAGAAGATCGGATTCGAACCGACGACCTCTTGACTGCCAGTCAAGCGCTCTAGCCAACTGAGCTACATCCCCAAACTTTATTTTGTGCTAAAAAACCATGTGTTTTTTAACAGATTCCAAAATTACATTTTTTTACGAACATTTCTCACTTTGTTTAAACAAAAAAATTAAATGTGTTTAATTCATTCTCGTTTTTGAAATTATTACAACCAACAATGCCACATTTTCTCGGAAGCAATTGAGAAAATCAACAAGGTTTAAAAGACTAAATTTGCAAAGTTATTTATGAAAAAAAGTTATAAAAATGATTCGAAAGGCAACGCTTAAGGATATAGGCCGAATTATAGAGATTACAAAAGCATGTGCGGTTTTTATGATTGACAAAGATATTTATCAGTGGAACGAGCATTACCCCAATAAAGCAGCTTTTGAAAATGATGTTTCAAGAAACGAGTTATACGTTATCGAAGAAAACAAAACAGTTATTGGCTGCGTAGTCGTTTCAACTTTTATGGACGAAGAATATATTCCTATCACTTGGTTAACAGAAAACAATCGTAATGTATACATTCACCGATTAGCCGTTCATCCCAAATATCAAGGTAAAGGCTACGCACAAAAGCTAATGGATTTTGCCGAAAATATCGCCATAGAAAACAACTATACCTCTATAAGATTAGACACCTTCTCTCAAAACAAAAGAAACCAAAAGTTTTACGAACTTCGCGGCTATAAAAAATTGGGCAATATTTATTTCCCGAAACAAAGCGATTTTCCTTTTTATTGTTACGAATTAGTACTGTGAGCACAAACATAAGTTTAAAGCATATAAATAAATTGGCGGTTCCTGCTTTAATAGCTGGCGTATCCGAACCCATACTATCGTTAACCGATGCTGCCATTGTTGGAAATATAGCATTGAACGCCACCGAGTCTTTGGCCGCGGTTGGCATTGTAACCACTTTTTTATCAATGTTAATTTGGGTGTTGGGACAAACCCGAAGCGCCATTTCATCCATTGTGTCGCAATATGTTGGCGCCAATAAACTCGATAAAATCAAAAACCTACCTGCCCAAGCTATATTTATTATTACCTCGTTAAGTGTTTTAATAATATTGGGCACATATCCTTTTGCGAACTTCATTTTCAAACTTTATAATGCCTCTGGCTTAATTTTAGACTACAGTGTAGATTATTACAGAATCCGCGTTTTCGGATTTCCTTTTACGCTTTTTACCATAGCTGTTTTTGGTGCCTTTCGCGGTTTACAAAACACCTATTACCCCATGTTAATTGCAATTATTGGCACCATTACAAATGTTGTTTTAGATGTGGTTTTGGTTTACGGCATTGAGGGTTACATCGCGCCCATGAACCTTAAAGGAGCCGCCTACGCCAGCGTTATTGCACAATTGCTCATGGCCGTTTTCTCTGCCTATTATTTACTAAAAAAAACCGTAATTCCATTAAAATTAAGTTTTCCTTTTAATAAAGAAATCAACCGGTTTATAATAATGATTCTTAACCTGTTTGTACGTACTATTGCTTTAAACGTTACGCTTTATTACGCCAGTGCATTCGCCACCAGTTACGGCGCAACCTATATTGCGGCGTATACCATTGCTATTAATTTATGGTTTCTTGGGGCTTTTATTGTTGATGGTTATGCTAGCGCCGGCAATATTTTATCGGGAAAGTTATACGGCGGAAAAGAATACCCTTTACTTATTACGTTAAGCAACAAATTAATAAAGTACGGCATTGTAATAGGTGTGTTAATTGCTGTAGTAGGCGGTGTTTTATACTATCCTTTAGGCAATATATTCACCAACGACCCCGAGGTTTTAGAACAGTTTTACAGCGTATTTTGGATTGTTTTGGCCATGCAACCACTATGTACAATCGCTTTTATTTTCGATGGTATTTTTAAGGGGTTAGGCAAAATGAAGGCTTTGCGCAATTTGCTTTTGGCCGCTACCTTTTTAGTGTTTGTACCTGTTTTGTTTTGGTTAGATTCGCTCGACTATAAATTACATGCCATTTTTATAGCATTAACACTATGGATTATCGCACGCGGTTTTCCGTTAATTCTAATTTTTAGAAAAATATTTATACCGCTGTCAAAAATCAATTAACTTTGAGTGCATAATGCACATTTAATTAAAAGTAATTTTTATGACATTTTTAATGGCATTACAAGAATCAAACGCCCACGATGCCGGGTACAATATAGGATACGCCATTGGAAAATACCTGCCTTTGGTAGCCACTATTGCCATAGCGTATATAATTTTCAGATTAATCAAAAAAAATCCTAAAAAGTAAAAACTATGGATATCATGTCTTTTATTAGCGGAAGCGGATTATTTTTAATTCTAGGCTTAGCCTTAATAATCGTTTACTTTATAAACAGAAAAAAAAGAAGGTAGTATCTTTGCGCAGCAAATAGCATTACAACATGAGCAACATTCGCATAACAAAACAATTTTCTTTCGAAACCGGACACGCCCTTTACGGTTACGATGGCAAGTGCAAAAACGTACACGGTCACAGCTACAAACTTTCGGTAACCGTTTTTGGCAAGCCTATAACCGACACCAATCATGTGAAATTCGGTATGGTCATCGATTTCGGCGATTTAAAAAAAATCGTAAAAGAAGAAATTGTAAACGTCTTCGACCACGCCACGGTGTTCAACAAAAACACTCCCCATGTCGAGCTCGCCAAAGAACTTGAAAACCGCGGCCACAATGTGCTTTTGGTAAACTACCAGCCCACCAGTGAAATGATGGTTATCGACTTTGCGGAAAAAATAAAAAAACGCTTACCTAACCACATTATGTTGCATTCCTTAAAACTCCAGGAAACCGATACCTCATTTGCAGAGTGGTATGCCTCCGATAATATTTAGGGCGTTACCTTGCCCTTCGACTACGCTCAGGGTGGCAGGTCGGGCTTTCGGTAGTCGCTTTTTTGTGTTGCATAGGTGCAACAACACAAAAAGAGCTTCAACAATACCTCAATCCCTAACGCACATATCTGCTTACTTCAAGAAATATACCATGGTGTTTTTTCTCTGTAAAGCCCTGTGCTGTCACTTTAAAACTTTGTAAAATAACAATAAAGGCGCACATTCTTATTCGCGATAATTCGTGAAATTCGTGTCAAAAAACTATATTTACAACATGCAAATTCCCAAAGGAAAAAAAATATATTTCGCATCCGATAACCATTTAGGCGCACCCACACAAGAAGCCTCCCGCCCACGCGAAAAAAAATTCTTAGCTTGGTTAGATGCCGTAAAACACGATGCCGCAGCCATATTTTTATTGGGCGATTTATTCGATTTTTGGATGGAATATAAAAAAGTAGTCCCAAAAGGGTTTACACGAACTTTGGGCAAGCTCGCCGAAATATCCGATTCCGGAATTCCAATCTACTACTTTGTTGGCAACCACGACCTATGGATGAACGGCTATTTTGAAGAAGAGCTCAACATTCCCGTTTACCACAAACCCAAAGAATTTACCTTTAACGATAAAACCTTTTTTATAGGCCACGGCGATGGTTTGGGCCCTCACGACAAAGGCTATAAACGCATGAAAAAGGTGTTTACAAATCCGTTTTGTAAATGGCTTTTTAGGTGGTTGCACCCCGATTTGGGCGTACGGTTGGCGCAACACTTATCGGTAAAAAACAAATTGATTTCCGGCGACGAGGATGCCAAGTTTTTAGGCGAAGACAACGAATGGCTCGTGCAATATTGCAAACGCAAGCTAGAGGACAAACACCGCGATTTCTTTGTTTTTGGGCACAGGCACTTGCCTTTAAATATCGACCTCAACGAAACATCAAAATATATTAATTTAGGCGATTGGATTTCGCATTACACCTACGCTGTTTTTGATGGGGAAACGATGGAGTTAAATACATTTCAGGCTTAAAACTTTGATGGCAAGCACACCCCGCGAGAAGGATTGCAACGGCATACTTTTTTGTGCGTGCTAAATCTTTAATTGATGTAAAAATTAGAGGGCTTACCATAGGCTTAATGGGATACTAAAACCACTTTGCACAAAAAAGATACGGTGGAAAGCCTGTTTGCCATTTTTATGGCAACTCGCCCAAAAAATCAATCTTCGTCTTCGTGCGCATCAATATCTTTTTGCAAGTCAAGTTCACGTAACGGTTTGTTTTTTAAACCTATTACCCCAACAACGATAAGGGTTACCGTGCCGCCAAGAACCACGGCCAATGGTGCGCCAAAAATACGTGCGGCTATCCCGCTTTCCAGCGCCCCGAGTTCGTTAGACGACCCGACAAACATGGAGTTGACCGCACCTACGCGCCCGCGCATGGCATCTGGTGTTTTAAGCTGCAGTATGGTTTGGCGCACCACCATTGAAATGCCATCAAAAACACCCGAGAAAAACAGCGCCAAAATACTTAACCACAATAATTTTGAAGCTCCAAAGACTATCATACAGGCTCCAAATCCGAACACCGAAAAGAGTAATTTTTTCCCAGTGTTTTTGGTTATTGGGATATAGGTTGTGGCCAGCATGGTAATAATGCTGCCCGAGGAAAGTGCGGCGTTTAATAAGCCAAATCCTTTGGGGCCGGCATCTAAAATGTCTTTTGCGAATACGGCGAAAATGGCAACGGCTCCACCAAACAAAACAGCAATCATATCTAATGTTAATGCGCCTAATATAACTTTGTCGTTAAACACAAAACGAAGTCCTGCTCTTAGGCTTTCTTTTACCGATTCGTTGGTGCCTTTATTTAAAACAGGTTTTTTAGTTATTTTAAACACTAGCAATAAGGCCAGCATAACCAACAAAAATATAATACCAAGCGTGTAGTGCACACCTATCCAAGCAATTAAAAACCCACCAACCAAAGCTCCAAAAACATTGGCGCCTTTCCAGGTGCTGCTGCTCCAGGTTGCGGCATTGGGATATATTTTTTTAGGCACAAGCAATGCGATAAGCGAAAAAATAGTTGGACCAAAAAAAGCTCTTAAAACACCACCAAAAAACACTAAAGCATAAATGCCGTATAAAATGGCGTCGGTTTCCCATGTGGCCTCAATTTGTTCTGAGGTGAGCCAAAACAACCCAAAACTGATTAACGAAAACAGGGCAATGCAAAGCGTGAATAGATTTCGCTTTTCTTTTTTATCTACGATGTGTCCGGCGAAAGGTGCCAATAAAAATGCAGGTAAAAATTCGCAAAGCCCAATAATACCAAGAGACAATGGGTCTTTAGTTAATGAATATACTTGCCATTCTATAACGACAAATTGCATAGACCACCCAAAAACCAAAGCAAATCGCACCAATAAAAAAATATTGAATTCTTTAATACGCAATGCGGCATACGGATCGTTTTTTGCCATACTTTAATTTCCTGCGAAGGCAAGAGTCTTATTAATTAATACCTACAAGGTTTTTGAAACCTTGCAAGATTTAGTTGAAGATTATTTTAGATTACGCTTCAAATTTAAAATAAAGCCAGTTACTATTTTAGTTTTTTGTTAAATTCTAAAATAAGAAATGTTTATGTTTTAATATCTCTTAATTTAAGTTGTAGCGATACATTTCCCCTAAACTCATTTTCATCAATGGAATAGACTGCTTTGAATGGTTTTTTATCGGAAATCAATTCATACTTATCGCCCATGCCAAACCCAATACAAACCATACTTTTGGTAGAATTTGGTTGTTTTGCAGTTAAACGCAAGTGGGTTTTATCGGCGCCAACACATTTGCCGTAACCTGTATCGGTTAAATTTTCAGTCATAAAAACAGGCGTCATATTTGACGGCCCGTAAGGGGCAAACTGCTTTAAAATTCTATAAAACTTTGGTGTTATCTCTTTTAAATCGATTTTGGCATCAATTTTAATTTCGGGGATTAACAAACTCCTGTCGATTGTTTTTGATACTTCATCTTCAAAAGCTTGTTTAAAAGCTTCGTAATTTTCTTCTTTAAGCGTTAATCCTGCTGCATATTTATGTCCTCCAAATTGCTCGATATGCGCACTGCATGCTTCTATGGCATTGTACACATCGAACCCACGAACAGAACGTGCCGAAGCAGCTAAAAATTCACCACTGCGGGTAAATACAAGTGTTGGCCTGTAATAAGTTTCTGTTAATCGGGAAGCCACAATACCTATAACGCCTTTGTGCCAATCTTTGTGGTAAACCACTGTGGTAAGTCGGTCGTGTTCGTTGTTGGCTTCAATTTGTTGAAGTGCTTCTTCGGTAATTTGTTTGTCCGTTTCGCGCCTGTCTAAATTATACTCGTCGATTTCAGAGGCATACTGACGTGCTTTATCATCCTCTTCTTCGGCTAATAAAGTAACCGCATAATTACCATGTTTCATGCGTCCCGCCGCATTAATCCTTGGGGCGACAATAAATACAACATCGGTAATGGTGAGTTCGGTTTTTTCAACCTGATCCAAAATCGCTTTTATTCCGGGGCGTGGATTGGTGTTAATAACCATGAGCCCGAAATAAGCCAAGGTTCGGTTTTCACCATCAATGGGAACGATATCCGCACCAATAGCTGTGGCCACCAAATCTAAATACTCGGTTAAATCTTCAACAGTTTCGCCGTCTTTTGATGCTAAGGCTTGAACCAGCTTAAAGCCAACACCACAACCGCACAATTCTTTATACGGATAATTGCAATCTTCTCGTTTGGGGTCTAAAACAGCTGCTGCTTTTGGAATTTCGCTTCCGGGTCTGTGGTGGTCGCAGATAATAAAATCAATACCCAGTTTTTTTGCATGGGCTACTTTTTCAACCGATTTAATGCCGCAATCTAAAGCAATAATTAGCGAGAAATCGTTCTCTAAAGCAAAGTTTATGCCTTTATATGAAATGCCATAACCTTCATCATATCTATTCGGGATATAGGTATGAACCAACGGATATTTGGTTTTTAAATAAGTGGACATTAACGCGACTGCCGTAGTGCCATCCACATCGTAATCGCCATAAACCAAAATGTTTTCTTTGTTGGCTATGGCTTTTTCTATACGGGTAACAGCCAGATCCATGTCTTTCATTAAAAACGGATCGTGCAAATCGTTTAAACTGGGCCTGAAAAACGTTTTAGCCTCTTCAAAAGTTTCAATGCCACGCTGTAATAACAAGGTTGCAATAGGCGTATTTACTTTTAGTGCCTCCTTTAAAACTGCTAATTTACCGGCTTCGGGTTTGGGCTTTAGTGTCCAACGCATAAATTTCTTTTCAGAAAAAATTATAATTTCTTATTTATTGTGATAATGGATATCTATTTTAATTTCGGCAAAATGACGAAACATTTCCATAACCCCGCAATACTTTTCAACCGAAAGATCTACGGCACTCTTTATTTTATTTTCATTCAAATCCTTACCATAAAAATGATAATCGACCGATACTTTGTGGTAGTATTTTGGATGCTCATCGGTAAGCTCGCCTTCAACAATCATTTTAAAATCGTCAATTTTAACGCGCATTTTATTTAAAACCGAAACCACGTCCAAACCCGAACAACCGGCCAATGAGGATAGCATCATAGCCTTGGGTGCCATTCCGGAATTGGTGCCTCCAAATTCTTCTGAGGCATCCATCATTATGGAATCCCAACGTGGGTTATCCGATTCAAATACCATATCGCCTTTCCACTGTGTGGTAACTTTATCTGCCATTTTATAACTATTTTTGTTTCTTGTAGTTTCAAAAGTACTATTTATATACTTAAAACAATAATCCTGCTATTAATATGAAATCTTTTTTTAAGCTGATATTGCTGTTTATAACCGTATCTGTGGCTAGCCAAACCAACGATTTTACTTCTAAAATTTACGAAACTTACGAGACGTACAAAGAAACCAGCTTGGATAAAAGGCGCATAAAACATCAAGATATTCAGCCTTTAATCAACGCGCTTAAAAACAAACCTGGGTTTATTGTAAATAAAGTGGGGCAATCTATTGAAGGACGGGATTTAACCTTAATCAGTATTGGTTCTGGTAAAAACAATGTGTTTTTATGGTCGCAAATGCATGGTGACGAACCCACGGCAACACAAGCTATTTTTGATATTTTTAATTTGTTGATTAGCAATGATTTTACCAGTGAAAAAGAAACCATACTAAATAGCGTAACGCTTCATTTTTTGCCGATGTTAAACCCTGATGGCGCCGAAAAATATACACGTCGGAATACGTTGGGCATTGATATTAACCGTGATGCGTTGCGCCTACAATCGCCCGAGGGCCAGACTTTAAAACGTGTTAGGGATAGCCTAAATGCCGATTTTGGATTCAATCTACACGACCAAAACATTTATTACAATGCCGAACGCACCGACAAACCTGCCACCATTTCCTATTTAGCACCGGCGTATAATTACGAAAAAGACATTAACCAAGTGCGCGGAGACGCCATGAAAATTATTGTTTTTATGAATGATATTATCCAAAAGTACGCGCCGGGGCAAGTGGGCAGATACAATGATGCTTTCGAACCTAGGGCTTTTGGCGACAACATACAAAAATGGGGTACCAGCACGATTTTAATTGAGTCCGGAGGCTATAAAAATGATGTTGAAAAACAGGAAATACGAAAACTGAATTACGTCTCTATTCTATCGGCAATTTATTCCATTGCCAATGGGCGGTACAAAAATATCCCAATTGCTGATTACGAAAACATCCCGAGAAACGACAGCAAATTATTCGATTTAAAAATTGAAGGTGCCACCTATAATTTATTGGGCAAGCCTTATACCGTTGATATTGGGGTAAAACGCTATGAGGTTGATAATGCCGATAATTCCGATTTTTATAACGTGGGCAGAATTGCAGATCTTGGCGATTTATCAACCTTTTATGGATACAACACTTTTAAAGCTGACGGGTACACTATTGTTGAAGGAAAAATTTATTCAGAAGTGTTTAATTCTGTGGATGATATTTCAGATTTAGATGTTTTCAAGCTTTTAAAATCGGGATTTACCTATTTACAACTGGAAACATTGCCTGAAGACAACTTAGAAGCCTCAATGCCAATTCATTTGGTTAAGGCTGGACACCAATTACCTGAACTTATTTTAAGACCCGGCGTTAATCCTACCTTTTTATTGCAGAAAAACGGGGTTAACGAATATGCCGTAATTAATGGGTTTTTAATTGATTTGAAAACTAAAAAGAATGCGCTTAAAAATGCTTTGGTTTATAGATGATTTTTTTGCAGCTAGTTAATAATTATCGCGAAGCCACTCAAAAATCAATTGCATGCGTTTTTTAACATCGGTTGTAGATTTCCGGTAATGGTTATTCATAAAGCTAAAAATCAAGGTTTTACCCGATTTTGTAATTAGGTAACCACTTAGCGAATAGTTATTCCCTAAAGTGCCCGATTTTGCATAAATATAAGGTTTCTCTCCGCCCGAATAATAGTTTTTTAAAGTCCCCGAAGTTCCGCCTACAGGAAACAAATTAAACAAGCGCTCTTGCGGAATTTGGTTGTGCAATTTTGTGAGCACCTCAACAAATGAGGTTGGTGTAAATAAATTATAGCGGCTTAACCCAGAGCCATCCACCCAACGCGGTTTTTGTTTTAAGTCTTTTAATTGATTGTTTAAAATACTGTCTCGAATTCGTTTTGAACTCAATGTATCTGAAAGTGTTGATGATGCCAAAATTAACATCTGTTCGGCTAAAAAATTATCGCTAACCAACATCATCCGTTTGTATAACGAATCGGCTGGCACACTATAGGCCGTATGTGTTAACGCTTTATCGGTAGACTTGGAAATAGATAATTTGTTTGGGAGAATATCATCCCACAACTGCTTTATTAATGCAGTATCGATAACCATAGGAACTTCAATGGTGTCCCTGTGCTTTGGGTTGTAATAAAATGTATTATCGTTAAATTGTCTTCTTTTATTGGATTCGGATAAATGAATTTGATCTTTTAGTACATTCGGAATACTTTGTAAACTATCTTGATTACTAATAGTAACCACATTGCCATACATGGGAAAACTGCTTTTTTCGGGGCTAAAATAAGTGTCGTAATCTTCCCAAGCCCAACCGGGACCGAATTTGTCATCCTCTAAATTACTTAAAACCAAATTAACATTTTTATAATGTTTTGCCATTTTTAACGCTGTACTGTCATTAAAAAACGGATGTAAAAAAGTGGGGTTTCCAACACCTTGAATGGTAATGGTATCGTTTTCCACACCATATTTAAACGCAGGGATTTGTGCAGGCAACACTTGTAAAGCCGTATATAAAGTAAATATTTTGGTGTTGCTTGCCGGCGTAAAATACTTGTCGGCATTATACTTAAATACGGTGTCTTTTGTTTTTGGGCTGTAAACCAACAACCCTGTAAATTGGTTGTTATAAAAGGAATTATCTAAGTTTTTTGAAATGTAATTTGATTTACAGCTAAGAAAAAACAAAGCCAATAAACATAAATAAATCAGTTTGTTTTTAATAGCTGTCAACATTCTTAAAATGGTATTATTTTGTTTCTTTCGGAAGGTATTCAAAATTCATTTCAAATAAAATTAGAATCATTGTTGATTAAATAATTACCGAATTAATGCCATTAAAATCTTCAAAAACAGGATCGGATGGGTCAATATCGGTTATGATGGCATCAATATCATTAATAGGAACAACGGTATGCCTTTTAACCGACATAAGTTTGCTACTTATACACATAACCGTGACGTGGTTTGAAGCTTCAATCATCCTTCTTTTTATTCGAGATACATCCCAATCTTGTTCCGTTAAACCTCTGTTAACGTTTATTCCGTCCACGCCCATAAAACAAATATCGGCACTAATATTATAGATTGAAGTTACCAAATCTATACCCACGGTAACTTGTGCGGCTTTATTTAATTTTCCGCCTAAAAAAATTACCTCAATTAAAGGATGATAAGACAGTTGTGTGGCAATGGGCAAACTATAAGTGTAAACAGTGGCGTTAATATCTGGTGGTATAATTTTAGCCAACTCTAAATTGGTTGAACTTCCGCTCATAATAATGGCTTGTCCATCATGTATTAAATTAACGGCTTTTTTCGCAATTTTCTTTTTCTTATCAATATCGGCAATACTTCGTTCGTCATAAGATAATATTCTGCTTTCTTTCAGCAAAGCGCCACCGTGTACTTTATAGACTAGGTTTTTAGATTCGAGTTCTTTTAAATCCCTTCGGATGGTATCTTCAGAAACCAACAGCTCTTGGCTCAATTTTGTTGAGAGTACTTTTTTATTGGCCTTTAGCTTGTCTAAAATGGCATGTTGTCTTTCTTGCTTTAGCATAGTGTATATTAAAAACGCACTAAATATGCAATAAACATATTAATATTGCAAAAAAATGCATAAAAAACACTCATAAAAACGCAAACATTACTATATTTGAGAGACTATTAATTCAAACTCTTAATTTATGAACAAAAAAGCAACCCTCTCTTTTCTTGTTTTTTTTGCCGCTACATGCAGTTTTTTGTTTGCTCAAAACATAACTGTAAGTGGTGAAGTAACCGATGCGTCAAGCGTTCCGTTACCAGGTGTAAACATTCAAGTAAAAGGTACAAACAAAGGAACATCTACTGATTTTGATGGAAATTATTCTATTTCCGCAAATCAAGGCGATGTACTGATTTTTTCTTTTGTTGGTTTTAGAACAAAAGAGGTTTCCGTAACGGGAACAAAACTAGATGTGACTCTAGAAGAAGATGCAAGCAAACTGGACGAAGTGGTTATTACGGCGTTTGGTGTTGCTAAAAAACAGAAATCTTTAGGATATTCTGTAACCCAAGTGGATGCTAATGATGTTAATTTAACGGGGCAAACTAACGCTCTTGAAGCGCTTCAAGGACAGGTTGCCGGTGTGCAAATTAACCGGACCTCTGGATCTGCTGGTGGTGGTGTCGATATTCTGATTAGAGGTATTACCTCGGTTAATCCTTCCAGAAGTAATCAACCCTTAATTATTGTTGATGGTTTAGCGCTTAATAATGATACGTTTTCTGGTGAAGTAAGACCAAGTTCAGGTTCAAATTCACCAAATAGTGCAGAACAATTCGCGTTTTCTAACAGAGCGGGAGATATTAACCCTGAAGATATAGAAAGCTATAATGTTTTAAAAGGTGCAGCTGCAACCGCGCTTTATGGCGTTAGAGCATCAAATGGTGCCATTATTATCACTACTAAAAAAGGTAAATTAGGAAAGGCTAAAATAAATTTAACAGCCTCTACTTCTTTTAGGGAAGTTAAAACAACGCCTGATGATCAAACCGAATATCGCGAAGGTTTTAACAACCTGCCTAGAACCTTGTATACTCCAGAAACCGATATTGGGTTTACCAGATTAGGAGGAACTTCTTTCTATTCTTGGGGACCAAGATTTAGCGATGATTCTGCAACTTTGGGCAATGGCGATGTTGTAGACCTTTCAAACGATGCCTATTATAGTCCTTATGATATTTTTAGAACTGGCGTTAACACACAAATAAACTTAAGTGTTAGTGGTGCTACCGGTGTTATGGATTATTTCTTATCTGTTGGTAATAGTAGCGACGAAGGTATTTTACCAAACACAGATTACGAAAAAACGAATCTTAGATTAAAAGCGGGTTATAAAGTTACCGACAATTTCACTATTAATAGCTCAATTGCCTTTACCAATTCTGGTGGTAGGCGTGCAAATGGTGGAGATAAATCGGTAATGAGTGCCCTGTCTTATTTTTCAGGAACATTCCCAATTAATGATTACCAAAATCCTGATGGGTCCGAGCGTGATTATTCATTTGGAATTATTGATAACCCAAGATATTTAATGGAAACCAGTAGTCTTGTTGACGATGTTAACCGTTGGGTAGGTAATGCGACCTTTAACTGGCAACCAAAGGAATGGGTAAATATTACCTATGCTGCCCAAATTGATAATTATTCAGACAGACGTAATCGTTATGTAGGCCCCGATTTAGATGGTGGCTCGCAAGTTGGTGGTTTTATTTTAAATCAAAATATAAACTTCACTGCTTTAGAATCTAACTTATTGGTTGCATTTACCAAAGATTGGTCTGATGATTTTACTACAGATTTAACTTTAGGACATCAAGTTTCAGATACTAAAAGAGATTATGATGAAGCACGTGGTGAAGGTTTAAATATTGCAGGCGTTAACGAAATAGGTAACACAACCAATTTCTTTATAGATAATTCGTTAGTGCAGTTGCGCAACATGGGTGTTTTTGGCGAGCTTAAATTGGCTTACAAAGACAAACTGTTTTTAACCTTAACAGGCCGTAACGACTGGTTGTCAACCCTACCAAAAGAAAACCGGTCGTTCTTTTACCCATCGGCTAGTTTAGCCTACGATATCACTAGTCTTTTTGGAGATAGCGACGTTTTCTCTTTTGGAAAACTTAGAGCCTCTTGGGCAGAAGTAGGTAAAGGCCCGGGGTTTGGCGATGTTGGACAATATTTTGTAGTTGATGGCGATTTTCCATTTGCTGGCTCTGGCGGATACAGAAGAAGCACGAGACTAGGAGATTTGGCAATTCAACCAGAAAGCAACAAGTCTACTGAATTTGGTGCTGATTTACGATTTTTCGATAGTCGCATTCGTGTAGATTACGCTTATTTTAAAACCAAGGTTCAAGATCAAATTTTCAATGTGGGCACAGCATATTCCTCTGGATTATCTGCTATTACAAGAAATGCAGGAGATTACGAGGTTTTTGGACATGAGCTCTTATTAAGTTTGGATATTATTAGAAAAACAGACTTTAAGTGGAATATGATTTTAAACTGGTCTACAAGCGAAGGCAACGTACTTGATATTCCTGATGATATTGAGGCCATTATATTTGCCGATGCCGGTTTTGCTGGTGTAACTTCCGAGGTTAGAGAAGGCGACAAAATGGGTAACTTATATGGTTACAAGTGGCGCTACGAAAACGGACAGCGTTATATTGGAAGCGACGGTTTGCCCCGTGTTAACCTAGACGAAAGAGTTATGGTTGGTAATGCATTTCCAGATTTTATATCTTCCGTTAATAACAGTTTTAAATGGAAAGGTATCGGATTCAATTTTGTATTAGAATACAAAAAAGGAGGCGATCTTTACGATTCCGGAATGCGTAACTCTATTAGAAACGGTGTTCGTGGCATTACAGCCTATCGTAATGTAGATACTGTTTTAGATGGCGTTATGGACGATGGCAGTGGCGGATTTACTCCCAATACCATCGAAACAACAATCGATCAAAACTACTACAGAAGTTCGACACGTTACAACAGGGCTTCAGAGATTTTAGTGCAAGATGCTTCTTGGGTAAAACTAAGAAACATAGGTCTGTCTTACGATTTTGGATCTAATCTTACTGAAAAATTAAAAGTAGACAAACTTAGCTTTAACGTAAGTGCCAATAACATTTTGTTATGGACACCGTTTGATGGATTCGACCCTGAAGGAAATCAATATAGCGCAGGAAGTAATGTTTATGGATTTACCGGGTTAAGTATACCGTTAAGCCAGAGTTATTCATTTGGTCTTAATATTATATTTTAAAAAAAGAAATTATGAAAAAATTTAATATAACAACTACAATTTTAGCATTGTTCGTTATTGCGCTCGTAGGGTGTAGTGATGAATATTTTGATGTGAACACACCATCCAATACCGCTGCATTAGAGGAATTGGGGATGAAGGACTTAATAGCCCCTGTGATCCATAGTACTATGGAAGGGCAACGTTCGGCAGAATTAGCTTTTGGAAACTATACCCAGTATTTTGTTTCAACCGGTGGAGGTGCTGCAGGACAAACCTCAGCAAGTGGTCTTTGGACGCAAGTATATCTTTATATCTTGCCAAACTTAAAAGTGGTAAAAGAAAAGGCTATTGAAAACAATGCGCCACATATTGGTGCTATTTCAGATGTTTTAGTAGCCATTAATTTAGGGATAGCAACAGACACTTGGGATAATATCCCATATTCTGAAGCAACCCAAGGACCAGACTCTAACTTTCCTGCATTTGATACGCAAGAGCAAATCTATACCGAGATTTTCAATCTGTTAGATAGTGCCATAGCGGCTTTAAGTGCTGCCGATACTTCTGGTTTCAATTTAGGCTCTGCAGATTTAATTTACGGAGGCGATTCAGATTCTTGGTTAAGAGCAGCCTATACCATTAAGGCGCGTTACCAACTACATGTAATGGGCAAAGGCGTTACATCGGCCAACGATGTTTTAACCACCATCGCCAACGGGTTTACATCTAACGCTGATAATTTCGCCATGTATTATGACGAAAAAAACATAAACCCTTGGTATTCGGCAGAGGTATTGTCGCGTGAAACCGGTAACCTAAGCAATGATATTGCCAGTCAAATTGTAAGTTCAATGAATGGTGATTATTACCCATTTAATGGGGCCATTACCATAGACCCGAGGTTACCTGAAATTGCAGAAATACCAGATGGCGATACCGAATATAGAGGTTTTATAAGTGGTGGCGCTGGAAAATCCCCAAGTGGTTTGGTAGATGCAAATACCCGATTTAAAAGCGACGGTTTTTACACAAGTATAGACTCGCCTTTAATTTTAATATCATATGCCGAGGCTATGTTTATTAAGGCTGAAGCTGCATTTTTAGCAAACGGAGGCACCACAACCAGCGTAGGAACCAATACCGCAGCTTATACAGCCTATATGGATGGAATTGCTGCAAGCATGGACATGTGGGGTGTTGACGGAACAGATTATATCGCCGATACTTCTATAGACGTTGGTGAAGGTAGTTTAGCCTTGCATCACATTATGAAAGAGAAATACATCCACAACTATTTAAACCCTGAAACATTTGTAGATTTTAGAAGATACGATTTTTCAGATGATGTATTTACTGGTTTAACCATTAGAGAGGAAGAAGATAGCGATGGTGATTATTTCGGACAATGGTTTAGACGCGCCAATTATCCATCAACGGAATTAAACAGAAATGAAACCAATGTTTTAGCGAATCAGCAAGAACCAATAACACCGGTTTGGTGGGATCAATAGAGTAGTCTAATTTTTAAAAAGAATTAAAACCGTTCTTCAATTTAACAGAAGAGCGGTTTTTTTATGCGCTTTATAATGGTTTTTCACAAAGAAACCAAGGCTTCTTTCAACCTTGTTAAATCTGCTTTAGTGTGGTTTGCCGTTATTACAATCCTATTCAAGTCATCTTTATAATTGGGGTATTTAAAGTGTGAAATGATGATGTCTTTTTTAAATAACTTATCATATATATCTTTAGAATTACAATATATAACAGGGTAGTTTTCATTAAACTTAAAAGCATCGCTCAAACTTAAATCTTTAAACAAAAACCTCAAATTGGCTTTAAGTTTTTCCTGTTGGTTTTTAACCAGGTTTTGCGACACCATATAACTTTCTAAATAAGCCGCATTGGCACAAGATGATGACACAAAAAGCACTTCGTTTTTAATAGCGTTAATAAAGTTTTCGTCTGAAGCAATAACCCCTCCCGAAAGCCCTAAAGCTTTTCCCAAAGAAGCTATCATTATTTTCCTTTTTAGTTTTTTATTTTGGATGGTTTTAAAAACACCTTCACCCTGTTTTCCCAAAACGCCCAAGCTATGCGATTCATCAACTAAAAGCGTTATCTGTTTTTCAGATGAAATTTCTTTTAAAAAACGAAATGATGTGGGCTCAACTTCCAAAGCTAAAATAGCATCGACTGTAATAACAACCGACTCCTTTGTGTTATTAAGAAGGTTTTTATGAAGTGTGCCGTTTTCAAATAAAGGCAAACTTTTGCTGTGTAAAATCGCCGGATGCGTTTTTGGGTAGTGATAAAATGCGGTTTCCGTTTTTGATAAAAACTCTAAAACCAGTTTCCCAGCTAAAGTTCCAGAAGATGTTGTGAGCGATTTTTCAGTGCCTATTTGTGTGGCGAACAACTGTTCTGCTCTATTAAAAATTGATAATTTTATATTGGAATTTCTCGAGCTTCCGTAAAACGTGCCCCATTTCGTTATACTTTTTACTAGGGTGTTTTTAAAATCTGTATGCGAAGGAAGCCCTAAATAAGCCGTACCGCCAAAATATAAATATTCCTTTTTATCAATTGATATTGTTCTGTCCGGAAAGCTTTCAACAATCATTAAAACCTTAAATTAAGGAAACTCCCGTTCCGTTTAAATCGCTATATTCTACCTTCCCATTTTTAATCGTTACGCCCTGAGCAATATCTTCGGCCAACAACAATGGGCCATCCATATCTACATAATCCAATAAGGGCAATAAATGAGCTATGGCCGAAATACCAACCGAAGATTCCGTCATGCAGCCCACCATGGTTTTCATACCCAATGTTCGGGCTTTGGTAAGCATTCGTCTTGCCGGAGTTAGTCCGCCACATTTTACCAGCTTCACATTAACCCCGTGAAAATGATTGTGGCATCTATCGATATCGGCTTCAATCTGGCAGCTTTCGTCGGCAACAATGGGCAACACCGATTTTTTAAACACTTCTTTATGCGCATCCCAATCATCGGCCTTTAAAGGTTGCTCTAAAAACTCAACACCTAGCGCCTTTAAAGCTACGGCATTTTTAATGGTTTCATCAACCGTCCATCCGCAGTTGGCATCAATTCTAAAAACAGCATCGGTGTGTTGTCGCAAAGCTTCAACTATGGCGATATCTTCTTTTGTGCCCAGTTTTATTTTGTAAATAGGCCAGGGCAGCTCCTTCATTTTAGCCACCATTTTATTAATGGTATCAATCCCAATGGTGTAATCTGTTAAGGGATTATTATTGGTAGTGTAGTTCCAAAGTTCAAAAAGCTTTTTACCTTTTTTCCGTGCGTACAAATCGTTATAAGCCAGATCCAAGGCACATAACGCAAACATGTTGTGTTTTAAATGCGGATACAAGGCGTCCCAAAATGCTTCGGGCGTTTTGTCGTTATTCGCTTTAATTACATGTTTTATGCGTAATATATCATCAGTCATTTTTTGAATGGTGATGCCGTAATATGGGTTTGAGGTGGCTTCGCCAAAACCAGAAAAACCGGCATCGTTCAACTCTACAATCAATGTGTTTTGTGTGTTGTGCGACTCTCTGGAAATGGTAAATGTGTGCTTTAATTTGAGTTCGAATGGTCTTAATATGAGATCCATAAATATGTTTTTATTTATATGGGAAAGTTAATAAAATTATATCTTTGAAGATACCGAAAAATCAAATTTATGCCATTAGTTACACCATTATCTGCAGACCACGATTTAGAAACCAAAGCACTTGCCGAATTCTTTAACGAAACCTTGGGGTTTTGCCCAAATTCTGTTTTAACCATGCAACGCAGACCAGCCATTAGTAAAGCTTTTATTAATTTGAACAAAGCCGTTATGGCGAATGAAGGTAGGGTAACTTCCGCGTTAAAGCGTATGATTGCCTGGGTTTCGAGCAACGCTACGGGTTGCAGGTACTGTCAAGCGCACGCCATTCGAGCTGCCGAACGTTACGGCGCAGAGCAAGAGCAATTGGATAATATTTGGGAGTACCGCACACATCCTGCTTTTAACGAAGCGGAACGCGTAGCATTGGATTTTAGTTTAGCCGCTTCTCAAGTGCCCAATGCTGTTGATGAAACCCTAAAAAAACGCTTATATGAATATTGGGACGAAGGCGAGATTGTTGAAATGCTCGGTGTTATTTCGCTATTTGGATATTTGAACAGATGGAACGATAGCATGGGAACATCCATTGAAGATGGCGCCGTTGAAAGTGGAAATCAATATTTAGGGAAACATGGTTGGGAGAAAGGGAAGCATGTTTAATTCCTGCGAAGGCAGGAATCTCATTATTTAAAGTTTTTCTCTTTAAAAGAACGAAATTAATGTCCCATTTATAATGAAAACAATATTTCTTACTCATTTTGTCTTGATACAAAACGAGCCAAAAAATCAAAACGATTATTAGGAAATTGCTAAAGCACCATTCGCTAATAACTTGATACTGAGGGATTTCATTTAATATTGTCGTTTCCAATCCTAAATATTAGCTTTAAATAAGCAGTATCGCTCATTATTTCTGAAAATCGTCGATTCCGACGTTGTCGGAACTTCAAGTTATTTTGAACTTTTAGTTTTAAGAAATAGAATTGGGTTAAGTTTAAAGATAAAAACTCTGAAACTCCCTGTAAACAATGACATAAAAAAAATTTGAATAGTTTTGTCCCGTAAAACAATCTTAAACACTAGGATTTTAAGAGGCTAAACATCAACTTTTTTCGTAAAAATCTTATAATCAATTATTTATGTTTTCAGCAAAGTGTCCTTTTAAAATAGATCATTCCATTGTAAATTTAATTCAAATATTAAATTATGGAAACATATCTAGGTTATATAGCATTCGCAGCAATATTGAAATCAATAAACGCTGGAAAAGTTTTGCAAATTTTCTTTCTACGAATTCTTTATCCAAAAGCAGGAATTAAAGATATCGAAAGTTTTATAAAGAATACTAAAACAAAATTTAAGCTTCCTAAACTATGGAAGTAAATTTTTAACTCTCTCGCTCAACTCCGGAAAAACCTCAACCTCAAACCAAAGAGGTAACATTAAATTCTACACCCCTAAAAACTATAGTATCTCCAACAGTTTTTCCCATTAACAATTGCCCAATGGGCGTATTTGGAGAAATGGCGTAAAACAAATGGTTTTCAACTTTTAACTGTCCTGCGCTTACAGCCATAAAATAGTTAGCACCCGACGAATAAACAACGCTGCCTAAACCAACCGTTTTGGATGATTTTTCAGTATCGATTTTAGAAAGTGCTTTTTTGATTTTAACAATTTCAGAGAGTTGATGTCCTGCTTTTTCGCGTTCCAATTGTAACATAGCTCGCCCCGTTTCGTGCTTATCGCCTGCACTACTTTTGGTTTCAGAGAGCAAAGATTCTTGGATTTCGCTTATAGCGTGCTGAACGGTTTGATAACGTTTTTCTACAAACTGAACACATTGGTTGTAAAGTTCTTCTTTTATATTCAATTTTTTATTATTAAAAGTGGATTCCGCATCAAGTGCGGAATGACAGATACCTTAAATTAAATCTGCTAATTCTTTTCCAATTACGCTACCAATGGCAACGCCCATACCACCAAGTCTTACACCACAAAACACATTGTTACCAAGTTGTTTTACAATGGCTTTTTTTTGATTTCCAACACCCATAATCCCACTCCAACGGTGGTCAACTTCAAATGGGATTTCCGGTAAAATGGTGGTTTTAAGTAACATTTCAAGTTTGTTTTGAACAAGCTCGGTTTGTTTTAATTCGGTGGTTTCCTCTGCTTTAAAATCAAGATTGCGTCCACCACCAAGTAAAATTCTGTCATCAATATTTCTGAAATAATAATACCCTTTATCCAAATGAAAAGTGCCTTTTATATGCAGGTTTTTAATGGGCTTTGTTATCAATACTTGGGCGCGTGCCGGTTTTACCTTTTCGTTAATTAACTCCGAGGCAAACCCATTTGTAGCAATGAGCAATTTAGTGCTTGAAAACTCGAACAAATTGGTTTTTATTTTAACCGAATGAGTGCCTTCTGAAAAAGCTTCAACCTTTATATTATTCAATATTTTTACGCCACTTTTCAATACCAAATGCATCAATGAATCCATCATTTTTCCAGTGTCAATTTGCCCTTCAAACGCATTAAAAATATATTGGCCTTGTATATTCTTAAAGTTGAAACTATTGCCTTTTAAGCTGAAAACCTCCTGATTAAAAACGGGTTTCAACAACTTATTTATATGTTCTTTTTTCGAAAGACAGTCTTCAAATAAATCTGAATCTGTTTCTGTAAACAACTCAAAACCGCCCAATTGCTGATAATCAATGTTTGCATCTCCTAATGTGTGGCGTAAAAGTTTTAAGCCGTTGGCCCGCTTTTTTACCAAATTAACAACGGCTTCTTCGGAGTGTGATTTTAAATCGTCAAGAATCTCACTTAAACTCCCAAAACACGCAAATCCTGCATTTTTGGTACTTGCGCCTTGTGGCAATATGCCCTTTTCCAAAACGAGGATATGGGCTTTTGGGAAACGCCGTTTTAGTTGTAGCGCGCAATTTAAACCCACAATGCCGCTACCCACAATAGTAAAATCTACATGGGTTAGCCACGATTTAATTTCCCAATAGGATAAGTTCAAAATATTATTGTTTTTCTAGCTCTAAAGCCTGTATTAAAGCCTCTAATTTTTCGGGATGCGTTTCTGCTAAATTATGTTGTTGCGCCCGGTCTTCTTTTAGATTATAAAGCTGATAAACAGTGTCTCTCCCTGTTTCAATATTTACCCATTTGTTTGTCATTTTATTGCCTTTATGCGGTGGAATTAAAACCCAATCACCATGTCGGTAAGCCATAATATTATTCTGTCCCAAAATAAGTCCTTCACGTCCTTTATCGGATTTTCCTAAAAAGGCATCTAATATATTTTTACTGTCTGGCGTCGTATTATCCTGTCCCGTTAAAGCGGCAAACGAAGCTGTGAAATCCATTTGGGAAACCAACGCATCGGATACGCCTGGTTTTATGGCGCCTTTCCATCTAATCATAAATGGCACGTGGGTTCCGGCATCAAAAAGACTGTACTTTCCGCCTCTAAGTCCACCTGCTGGTGTATGTTTTCCGTTTTTTTCTAAGGCATCATCTTTATAGCCATCATCTAAAACGGGGCCATTATCACTTGAAAATATAACGATGGTATTTTCAGAAAGCCCTAATTTATCAAGCTCATCCAAAAACCGGCCAACAGCCCAATCTGCCTCAACAATAACGTCACCTCTTGGACCCAATCCTGAAGCGCCAACAAATCTAGGATGTGGGACTCTGGGAACGTGCGGTTGGTGCAAGGCATAAAACAAGAAAAACGGATTGTTTTTGTTTTTATTGATGTATTTAATGGAAGCTTTTAAAAAATCATTATTCATATCTTCGTCTATAAATAAAGCTGATTTGCCGCCTTTCATATATCCAATTCTCGAAATGCCGTTATGAATGCTCATATCGTGCCCGTGGCTTGGGTGTACTTTTAATAACTCAGGATTTTCTCTTCCGGTAGGTTCGCCTTCAAAATTCTTTTGATAACTTACATAAATTGGGTCTTCTGCTGTTAAGCCAACAACCTTATGGTTTTCTACATAAACGCTGGGTACCCTATCGTTTGTTGAGGCCATAATATAGGCGTAATCGAAGCCAATTTCCAAGGGGCCGGGGGCGATTTTTTTGTTCCAATCCATATTGGCGTCGCCCAATCCCAAATGCCATTTCCCAATAACACCTGTTTTATAGCCAGCTTGTTGCAACATTGACGGAAGCGTCTGTTTTCCCAATTCGAAAAGTAAGGGCGCATTTCCGGGCAAAACCTGTGCTCGTTTTGTTCTAAACGGATAAGTGCCGGACAATAATGAATATCGGCTTGGTGTACAGGTTGGCGATGTGGCGTATCCGTTTGTAAACCGAATACCTTCGTTCGCAATGCGGTCAAAATTTGGGGTTTTCAATTCTGTTGAGCCATAAGAACTTACATCTCCAAAACCTAAATCGTCTGCATAAATAACAACGATATTGGGTTGTGATTGGTTTGTGGCTTCTTCCTGGTTTTTATTGTTATCCTTTTTACAGCTAACCAAAGCTATTAAAAGAATTAAGCTCAAAATTTTACCGTATACCTGTTTCATAAACTAAGTTGTTTTATGTGTTTTTAGATTAAAATCTAAATTAAAAAAAAACTCCGAAATTGCTTTCGGAGTCTTATTCTTTATTCTTCTATTGGCTTTTCTATTACAAAATCTTCCATAAACTTAGTGGTATAATTACCTGCCAAGTAATCTGGATGATCCATTAATTGCCTATGAAAAGGAATGGTTGTTTTAATGCCTTCAATTACAAATTCATCTAAAGCACGCTTCATTTTGCTAATCGCTTCCTCTCGGGTTTGCGCCGTTGTAATTAATTTAGCAATCATTGAATCGTAATTTGGCGGAATGGTGTAACCTGCATATACATGCGTGTCTAAACGGATGCCATGGCCTCCTGGGGCGTGCAATGTTGTGATTTTCCCTGGTGATGGACGGAAGCCGTTAAACGGATCTTCAGCGTTTATTCTACATTCTATGGAATGTAGTTTTGGTGTGTAATTTTTTCCGGAAATTGGCACTTTTGCCGCCACAAGAATTTGCTCGCGAATTAAATCGAAATCTATAACTTGCTCTGTAATGGGGTGCTCTACTTGAATACGCGTATTCATTTCCATAAAGTAGAAATTACGGTGTTTATCCACCAAAAACTCTACAGTTCCTGCGCCTTCGTATTTAATAAATTCTGCCGCTTTTACTGCTGCTTCTCCCATTTTTTTACGAAGTGCATTCGTCATAAATGGAGAAGGAACTTCCTCTGTTAATTTTTGATGACGACGTTGGATGGAGCAATCTCTTTCGGATAAGTGACAAGCTCTCCCGGTAGAGTCGCCTACAACTTGAATTTCAATATGCCTTGGCTCTTCAATAAGTTTTTCCATGTACATATCGTCGTTGCCAAATGCGGCTTTAGATTCCTGTCGTGCAGAGTCCCAAGCGTCTTTAAGATTTTCTGGTTTCCAAACGGCACGCATACCTTTACCGCCACCGCCTGCAGAAGCTTTCAGCATAACTGGATAACCGGTTTCCTTGGCCAGTTTTTTACACTCTTCAAAGTCTTTAATTATACCCTCGCTTCCCGGTACACAAGGCACACCTGCAGCAATCATGGTTGCTTTGGCATTGGCTTTGTCTCCCATTCTGTCTATCATCTCGGGCGAAGCGCCTATAAATTTAATATCGTGCTCTTCGCAAATTTTTGAAAACTTAGCGTTTTCAGATAAAAACCCATATCCGGGGTGAATGGCATCGGCGTTGGTGATTTCTGCTGCAGCTATAATATTAGAGACTTTTAAGTAAGACTCGCTACTTGCTGGCGGACCAATGCAAACAGCTTCATCTGCAAACTTTACATGTAAACTCTCAGCGTCGGCCGTAGAATATACCGCCACGGTTTTAATGCCCATTTCTTTACAGGTTCTAATAACACGTAATGCTATTTCTCCTCGATTGGCTATCAATATTTTTTTAAACATAACTTAGAATAAATTATGAATTCAGAATTCTGAATTCCGAATTTTTAAGATGGATCAACTAAAAATAGTGGTTGATCGAATTCTACAGGCGAAGAGTCGTCAACTAATACCTTAACTATCTTTCCGGAAACTTCAGATTCAATTTCATTGAAAAGTTTCATGGCTTCAATAACACACAGAACATCGCCTTCGGCAATAGTTTGCCCCACCTCTACAAATAACGGTTTATCCGGTGCTGGCTTTCTGTAAAATGTTCCTATTATTGGAGATTTTATGGTTATGTATTTTGAATCATCTGATCCTGCTGCTGCAGGTGGTGGTGTAGCGGCCGGAGCACTTGCTTCAACTACCGCGGGAGCTGCTGCCACTTGTGGAATTTGAGCAGCGGGAACTTGATGCACTATTGTAGTGTCTGAATCCGACCCCGTTTTGATGGTGATTTTTATATCGTCCATCTCCAATTTAACTTCGCTAGCACCAGACTTGGCAACAAACTTAATTAAATTTTGAATTTCTTTAATATCCATAATTTTGCTTATTAGTTAGTGGTTAGTTTTATGAATTATATGCCCATTTTAAATAAATCGAGCCCCAATTAAATCCGCCCCCAAAAGCGGCAAATATTAAGTTATCCCCTTTCTTTAATTGCGATTCGTAATCGCTTAAAAGCAAAGGTAAGGTAGCCGATGTGGTATTGCCATACTTATGTATGTTCATCATTACCTTTTCATCTTCAAGTTCTATTCTGCTGGCCGTAGCATCGATAATGCGTTTGTTTGCTTGATGTGCTACTAACCAATCAACGTCGTTTTTACTTAAGTTATTTCGTTCTAATATTTTTACGGTAGCATCGGCCATATTAAATACCGCGTTTTTAAATACGGTTCGGCCTTCTTGAAATGCACAATGTGCCCCTTTTTCAATGGCCTCTGGTGTTATTGGATATGACGAACCGCCATAGGTAGCTTGCAAAAATTCTCTACCCGTACCATCGCTTCTTAGGTACTCATCTTTTAGGCCTACATCTTCTTGAGTTGGCTCAAATAAAACAGCACCTGCGCCATCTCCAAAAATAATACAAGTAGCCCTGTCTTTATAATTGATCATAGAAGACATTTTATCGGCTCCTATCAATAGTACGTTTTTATAACGTCCGGATTCAATATAACTGGCGGCAACCGACATACCGAAAAGGAAACTAGAGCAAGCCGCATCTAAATCAAAAGAAAAAGCGTTTACCGCTCCTATCTTTGAGGCCGTATATGCTGCGGTTGATGCTGCTTTCATGTCTGGTGTTGCCGTGGCAACTATAACAAGTTCGATATCTTTAGGGTTGATGCCTTTTTTATCAATGAGGTTTTTAGCTGCATTAATAGCTAAGAAAGAGGTGCCTTTACCTTCGCCTTTAAGAATGCGACGTTCTTTTATCCCGGTTCTGGTAGTTATCCATTCGTCGTTTGTATCAACCATCGTTTCAAGAATTTGATTGGTTAATACATAATCTGGCACATATGCGCCTACAGCTGTAATCGCCGCCGAGGTTTTACTCATAATTTTATAGTTATTTCGACCAAAAAAAACATTAAAATTGGACAAAAACGTTCAAAATTTTGTGAAAACTACTAAATTTTGGCTAATTAATACGCAAATTAATCATTTTTGTCTTGTTAGAAAATACTTGTCATAAAAAAAACGCTCACAGGTGAGCGTTTTATAATATGCGTGCATAATATTTATGCTACGTTTTCTACTTCTTCCGAGTTATCAATTAAAACTTGACCTCTGTAGTATAATTTTCCTTCATGCCAATGCGCTCTGTGATATAAGTGAGCCTCACCGGTTGTTGGGCAAGTTGCAATCTGTGGCGCAGTTGCTTTGTAATGTGTTCTTCTTTTATCTCTTCTTGTTTTCGAGATTTTTCTTTTAGGATGTGCCATTTTTTATGTTATTTATCCGTTAATAGTTTCTTTAATGTATTCCATCGAGGGTCAATGTCCTCGTTAGTCTCTTTATTTTCTTTTAGCTTTGGGCTTAACTCGTCGAGTTTTTCAAGTATATCAGAATGTAATGTGCCGTTTTCAATTCCAGGGTGTATACGCTTAATTGGTACGGCAAGTACAATTAATTCGTAAATATATTGTTGGATATTAACCTCGTAAGTGCCGTGTGGAACGATGAGGATATCAATGTTCTCATCGTTAAACTCATCTCCAAACTTAACCACTAAATCAAACTCATTTTCAATGGATTGATTGTACGGCTCGTTGGTTATATCGCAATTAATATTAACAAATCCTGAAGTTTTAAATCGTAATTCCAGCAATGTTGATTTCTTTTCAAACTCAACATCAACCTGAATGTTTACATCATTAAACTCTTCATACTCAAAATGCTCAAAGAACTTTTGTTCGATTTCAAAATTAAAATGATGTTTCCCTATCTTTAACCCTACAAATGGAATTGTAAACTCTTTCAACGGCTTCATTATCACATCTATTTTGAGCCTGCAAATATATAACTTTTTTATTTACACAACTCTACTTATAAACATTTTTTTGTTTATATCTTTTTTGGTGCTTTTTTTAACCGATTTGATGTAATCTCATCGTACTCCAATCTGTTTCTAAAAATCTTTATTGCCGTAAAAATAGCCTCTTTAAATGAGTTTTCATCGGCTTTACCCTGTCCTGCAATTTCGTATGCCGTACCGTGGTCTGGCGAGGTTCTAACCTTGTTTAAGCCCGCGGTATAGTTAACGCCTTGGCCAAAAGACAGCGTTTTAAAAGGAATTAAGCCTTGGTCGTGATAGCTGGCTATAATGGCATCGAAATTTTTATAATTGTTGGAGCCAAAAAAACTATCGGCAGCATAAGGCCCGTAAACCAGTTTGCCTCCATCTTTAATTTTTTTAAGGGTTGGTCTTAAAACAGCATCATCTTCATT
This sequence comes from Hwangdonia sp., assembly GCF_048381975.1. Lineage (NCBI taxonomy): Bacteria > Pseudomonadati > Bacteroidota > Flavobacteriia > Flavobacteriales > Flavobacteriaceae > Hwangdonia > Hwangdonia sp. The sequence continues at coordinate 40,327 of NZ_JBLWYT010000011.1, forward strand.
GCCAATAACACCGTTGTCGCCCGTATGCGGATTGATTCCTAAAACGGCAATTTTTGGTCTTCGTATTTTAAAATCCTTTTCAAGCGATTTATAAACGGTATTTATCTTTTTAATGATGAGTTCTTCAGAAATATGATTAACAATGTCTTTTACAGGAACATGATCGGTTAGCAAACCAACTCTTAAGCTGTCGTTTACCATAAACATTAGGCTTTCGCCTTCTAATTCTTGTGCCAAATAATCGGTATGTCCCGGAAAATTAAAGGTTTCAGATTGTATGTTATGTTTGTTTATTGGCGCGGTTACCAAAACGTCAATAGCATCGTTCTTTAATGCCTTTGTTGCCGCTTCTAACGATTTTATGGCGTATTCCCCAATTTTAGGGTTTTCTTTTCCAAACTCGATTTTTACAGGCTCGTTCCAGCAATTAAACACATTAACTTTTCCAATAGCTAATTGTTCTATATTATTAATGTTATTAAAATGAATTTCCGATTTAAAATGTGTTTTTAAAAAGCCCATGGTTTTGGCCGAAGCAAAAATTACAGGCGTGCAAAAATCCAGAAACCTATTATCTTCAAATGTTTTTAAAACAATTTCGCCACCAATGCCATTTAGGTCACCTATCGATATGCCTACAATTATATTTTCTGCGTTCTTCATAAAAAATAACAACTATTGTTTGTAATTTTGACTTTCATTTAAATGAACTCATTTATAGATGCAAATTTAACCAAATAAACAGATAATATTATGTTTACAGGAATTATTGAAGATGTAGGTGTTGTAACGCATTTGAAAAAGGAATTGAATAACCTTCACATTTCAGTACAAAGTGCGATTACTTCTGAGTTAAAAATAGACCAAAGCGTTGCGCATAATGGTGTTTGTTTAACGGTTGTTGAAATTAATGATGATGTATACACCGTTACGGCGATTAAAGAAACTTTAGACAAATCGAATTTAGAAACGTTGAAGATTAACGATAAGGTAAACCTTGAACGCGCCATGAAACTTGGCGATAGACTTGATGGACATATTGTACAGGGTCATGTAGATCAAACAGCGGTTTGCACCGATATTAAAGAAGAAAAGGGAAGTTGGGTGTTTACCTTTAATTATGATGCCACCCTAAATAATATCACTATTGAAAAGGGTTCGATAACCATTAACGGCACGAGCTTAACCGTGGTTAACTCTAAAAAAGACAGCTTTAGTGTTGCCATTATTCCGTACACTTATGAGCACACAAATTTTAACACCCTAAAAATTGGGACTGTTGTAAATTTAGAATTTGATGTTTTAGGAAAATACGTTACAAAACTCTTAGAGCTGAACCTGCTTAAATAACTACTAGCTTTTTTTAAGTAGTTTTTTAACACCGTAAAATAAGGCAAAACAAGCGCCCGCAAGTAACCCTCCATCTATTGGAGTACCAGGTGGCGGCGGCGGTCCGGGTGGTGGTGGTTCACTGCCTTGGGCAACACACACAAAACTTATTAATACAAATAAGATTGAGGCAAATATTCTTTTATTTTGTATCGTCATTGGTACGCAAATGTATAAAAAAAAGCGAGTTAGCAAAACAAATATACAATTATTAACGGAAAAACATCCATGAAACGTTAAAAATCATCGATGAAATACACTATTTACCTTGTAACTCGTTTATTGAAAAACGCACATTTTCTTATAAAATTATATGAGCCAAAAAAATGATCCCTCAATTTTTTTATTCACAAAACAAATATATATAATTTGCTAACAAAACAAAATTTAATTACAGGTTTGATTAACACCATGTTATAAAATAAAAAAGCCCCACATTTCTGTAAGGCTTTTGCAATTTCTAGAAGTGGTCCCACCTGGACCCATTTAAACTTTAATTCATGTTAATCCATTTTAACGCTATATATTATTAATGCCTTTATTAACGTAGTTTAAGAGATTATTAATATAATTTATCTATATTTGGAAACAATACGGTTAAAGAATATGTTGTCCCTAATGTTGTCCCATATTTTAATGCAATTATAATTCAATGAATACTATTCAATCAACTTCAGGAACAGTTACATTTAGACTTAAACAACCTAATTCGCCAAAAGAAACTCCAATTATATTTGACTACAGCTTCGGTAGGGGCAACCGACTAAAATATTCAACTGGATATAAAACTAAAGTAAAAAATTGGGATACAAAAAACCAACGCATTAGAGCAGTTTCTACAATTAATAATAGAGAAGAAATTAACAATCGCCTAAAAGAAATTGAATTGAAATTTATCAAATCACTATCTGGTTTGAATGAAAATGACAAACAAAACAAAGAAATCCTTAAAGGTGTTTATGACGAAATAATGGGGCGCTCGTCAAGTCAGCAACAGACAAAAGTCTCGTTTTTTGATTATGCAGATGCTTTTGTTAAAAGACACGAAAATATTTCTATTACTGCTGACAGCATTAAATTAAATAAAATTACTATTCGAGCTTACAAACAAACCATTAAGCAACTGAAAGAATTTAATACAAAAAAAAAATATGAGTTAGACTTCGATAAAATTGACATGGACTTTTATTATGCCTTTGTTTCTTTTCTAGAAGAAAAAAACCTATCTCTTAATACTATTGGTAAACATATAAAAAATCTTATCGCATTATTAAACCGGGCAACAGAGGATGAAATTAATACCAATTTAAAATACAAACACAGAGATTTTAAACGAGTTTCTGAAAAAACAACATCAATTTATCTAACAGTAAAGGAAATTGATGCACTTTATAAGCTTGATTTGACATTTAATAGGGATTGGGAAAGAGCAAGAGACATCTTCTTAATAGGCTATTATACTGGGCAACGGGTTTCTGATTATAATGGACTGACAGCCAAAAACATCAAGAAGTTTGAGGGTCAAAGTGTGCTTGAAATTTATCAAAAAAAAACCAAGAAAACGGTATATATTCCAATACACCCAAAAATAAAAGAAATAATGAAATCACGATATGGTGGCATTATGCCAGAAAAGATGTCAGATCAAAAAATTAACGAATACATTAAAGATATTGGACGAAAAGCAAAAATCAAAGAAAAAATAATAACAAAAAGAACAATCGGAGGCACCATGAAAGAAGAATGGTTACCTAAACATAAATTAATCGGCACCCACACAGCTAGGCGATCATTCTGCACAAACGCATACCTCTCCAAAATGCCAATAATTGATATTATGGCATTAAGTGGACATACCACAGAAAAGGAATTTTACAATTATATAAAAGTAACACCACAGGAAAGGGCAGTAAAAATTGCTGACTCTGTATTCTTTAAATAAAACAACTTCATATGTACCAAAATATTTTCGCTATCGATGAGATTTCGTTTCAATCACGAAAAGAAAAGAAAGAAACATGTCCACAATTTATCTTAAACAATTATGAATACTATAACCCCAAACTTGAAAGCGATTTCTATCTGAAATATTTTATTAGGGAATTGTTATTCGATATAGATATTTTGGATGTAAACGACTTTCTAAGCACTCATTACGACAATTCAAAAAACCCTACAAAATTACTAAATGTAATACGCCATAAAATTTTACCCTGTATTGATACAATCATTTCAAATGCCAAATTCTCAATAAATGAAGGAGGGTATTATAAAGAAACAAAACTAGAAGATGGATTTGTCGAAACCGAAGGTGTTGTAAAAAACCAGAGGTACGAATACTTTATGTTCTTTCACATAACAGCCGTAAATAATCTGGAGGCCGACTTAAAAGAGAGAAAAGTATTAATAACTAATTTCATCGAAAATTCAAACAACATTGAGGCCTTTTCAGAAGTTTCTTCTCTAAAATGGATTGGTAAACCTAGCCATTTGGCGTTTATAATTAGCCAATTAATCGACGAGGGCTACATAGATGCTCCGATGAAAAACAATAATGAAATAAATCATACTGAACTCTCTAGAATGATTTTAAAATTATTTTCGTTTCAAAAGCCACCTTCAAAAGAAACTATAAGAAAATACTTAAATGTTAACGAAGACAAACATGTTTCTTTAAAAAACTCATTTATAAACACTGGATTTCACCTCCCAAATTCTGGCCTTTTAGGTTAGGTACCGGTACCTTTAGGCACCCTAAAAACAATAAGATAGTATAATATTTGTCAAAAGAAACACAAATATTATAAAATGGATTCAAAACAAATACATCTTTATCAAGTAAGTCCTGAAGAACTTACTACTTCCATTTTAAATGGGGTCGATAGTAAGCTAAAAGCCTTCTACGATAAGTTTCCTGTGTCACATAAAGATGAAGAAGCTCTTCTAACAGTCGAAGAAACCCTCCAGTTCCTTAAATGCTCAAAACAAGCTTTATGGAACTGGCGCAAAAAAGGAATTCTTCCGTCCTACCGACTGGGTAATCGTGTATACTACAAAAAATCTGACATCTATGCTAAACTAATAAAACAAGATTAGTATGATTGGTTTTATATTTCTACATAGAGACTTATTAGAATGGGAATGGTACCAAAGTTCGGAAGTAAGCCGTTTATACATTCATTTATTATTGAAAGCCAACTTTACCGATAAAAAATGGCAAGGTAATGACGTAAAGAGAGGGCAATTAATCACTTCAGCAAATCACTTAGCATCAGAGTTAAAGCTTTCCGTTCAACAAATCAGGACCGCATTAAAAAAACTTGAATCTAGTGGCTACATAATACGCAGTGCAACAAACAAATTTACACTCGTAACTATTGTTAATTATGACATTATGCAATCATCAAATTCAATTTATAACAAACAAATTAATCCGCAAAAAACGAACCACCAACATTCAATTAACAATCAATCAACAACAACTAAAGAAAGTAATAAAGAAAATAAGCTTAATAAAGAAAAAATAGAGTTGCGTAAAGAAAATTTCAAAAAACAAGTTTTTGAACACACTCAATTTTCTAATAAAATTTTAAATGGTTTTTTTAATTACTGGTCTGAATTTAATGTTCCCAAAACAAAAATGAAATTTGAAAACCAACGTGGCTATTTTGAAATCGAAAAACGTTTGAAAAAATGGTCCGAAAATGAATGGAAAACCACCAGTAAAAATACTAACCAAAAAAATACAATTTCAAATCGATAATCATGAAAAACCTTAATTCACATCCCAATCATAATTCAGATATTTTTAACATAATTAAAAAAAATTTAAAAGACCAGTCTTTAGAAACAAAAAGGAATCACCCATTCAACAAACAAGTTTTGTGGAATATGTTCACTCATGAGTTTCAACTAATGTTTGAGCGGCCTTTTTTGCATGATGACATTGTCAAGAAAAATATTGAAGCCATTTTTTACTATTTCCTTGAATCAGATAAATTTTTTGAGTGTCAAAATTTACAAAAAGATGAACCTGCACCTTCATTCAAAAAAGGCTTATTGCTTTTTGGAAATGTTGGCGTAGGAAAAACGCATATAATGATGGTTTTTGAAAAAATATTTAAAAATTATCCGCCACATCGATTTACAGTAATCCCAACTTATAAAGTCGTGGATAAATATGAAAGTATTATTACTAGCGCTGATAAAGATTTTTTTTATCAATCTTTTACTAATGGAACAATTCTTTTTGATGATTTAAGTTCTGAAAAAATGGCCAACAACTTTGGCCATGTAAATATTATGAAGGAAGTTCTTATTCGTCGCAGCGCAATAAAAAGCAGTAGCAAAATGAACACTAAAACCCATTTAACTATGAACCCGCTACCCGGTTTTGAAAATGACGTAAACGGTTCTTTATTGGGTTTAGGAGAAAATTATGACCAAAGAATGGTTGACAGGATGTATGAAATGTTCAATGTTATACAATTTAATGGCAAAAGCATGAGAAGATAAAAGGTTAAATAAAACCTATTTTAACCTATTAACACCTTAAAATCAATAAAAATGAAAAAATATTGCAAACATTGTAGCCATGAATTTGAAGCAAGAAGAAAAAATCACTTGTATTGTTGCTCCAGTTGCAAAACGCTTGCTAGTTACAAGAGAAACAACTATAAGTATGTTGCTGGACATTATCAAAAACAACCCGACAACGACCCAGAAATCAATATTACACCTGTAACTAAGACACTTGAAACCTCCGTTACTTCATTAGAACAGCGCGTACAAAAAATGGATAAAATTAATACCCCATCAATCGCCAATGCAGCACTAGGTTCTGTTGCAGCCAGCACTGTAATTAATGGTGCAAAGCGATTATTAGCCCCCAATACGCTTCCTGCTACAAAAGGGGATATAACTAGATTAAAAAATGATATTGAAGAGATAAAGCGATTAATAAATAATAATAGTGGATTTGGTATTTATTGAAAGCTTATTTTAGTTAATAAATACAATAATCTTTTTACATAAAATAACCCCAGGAGAATAGAAAAATATGATAGTAACCGTTTTATAAGTTGAATTAATCCCATTTTATTCTATAGCTCAAGAAATACACCTATATTGGGGTAATAATTACGAGGTCTATCTAGGCTGCTTAAATTGCAGTGATTATAGCACGTTTTCCATATGGAACGAGTACGGTACTTACGGTAATAATTACATTTCAAACTCCATTTGGAACGAATATAATTCGTATTCACCATGGAACTCCTACTCTTCTGATCCACCAGAAGTTGTCGATAAGAAAGGGAATTTTTATGGCTATTTTACGTTGAACGAATATAAAAGTGATCGAGCCACTTTTATATTGGCGTTAATAATTTACAAATATCACGAAGATATTAGGGAGTATGTTGATTCCGGGTGCGATAAACTATTTAATTAGAAATTGCTAAAAAATTCCACCTGTATTTGTAGGCTTTTTCCATATATTTAAAGTAGCTAAGCACAATGTTTTTCTAAACAATGTATTAGGTGATAATACTTCAACAAATTTTAATTTTTAAAAAATGACATTAAACCAATTAGGTGCAGCCTTATCAAACTTATATCACAACGCTCCAAAAGGTGAAGCTGTTGCCATGATTCACTTATTTGGTATTAAATACGCCAAGGAACTCCAAGAAAATAACTTCAGTAAAAAAGAAATTGCCAAAGCAGCCAATATTCCTGAATCTTTCGGCACAGAAATAAGCAAAGGTATTAAGTTAGCAAAATACGTAACCGTAAAAGATTCAAATTAATTAAATGACACACAAAAACTAACCCTATTGTGACTAGAAGGGTTCTTGAAGGATGCCTCTGAGTTTAAAGAATACATTTTCGGGATGCTCTTCTTAAAACGATTAAGCGCCAAATACGAGCAAGACTGCGGTTTTAAATTTAAAGCAACCTACCAACCATTAGTTAATGTTAGAGGTAATAAATTAAATATTAGAGCTAAAACAGATTAAAGTAACGCTCAAAAAGGCTAAATAATTCAAATATTTAATATTGAAGCTAAAGCACAAGGGGTAAGTGTCTTACTTAAAAACGTTGCCCCTAATATGATAGAAACAGCAAATTAGCACATGTTTTAAAATAAAACCTTACAAAAATAACTCTTTGATAGGTGGTATTTTACCTTCTTTTTATATCTTTAAAATCTCCTAGAAAAGTTTAATACAAATTTAATCATTACACTTAATTTTATAAATGAGTAACAAAGACATTGCCTACTTTTGGAACTTGAAAAATTTCAAACCAAACCAAAAACAAGAAAATGCAATTTTGCATGTTGATGGACCATTATTCTTAACAGCAGGCCCTGGTTCAGGGAAAACTCGTGTTTTGTTATGGAGAACAGTTAATCTTATTGTTTTTCACAATATAGAACCAAAAAGAATTTTTCTTGCCACATTTACAGAAAAAGCGGCACATCAGTTAAAAGATGGATTACGAAGTCTCTTAGGATTAATTACGAACGAAACTGGGGTACCGTATGACATTTCAGGTATGTCTATAGGAACAGTACATTCCATTTGTCAAGATATCTTAGTTGATAGGGATAGATGTTTTTCAGATGAAAGAAGTAATTCACCAATCCTATTAGATTCTCTTTCACAGTATTTCAAGATTTATAGGAGAGGTTATTGGAGAGAGCTTTTAAATGCTGGAGGGTATATGACTTCTGAAGATATTGAGAAAAACGAGGAAAATGCACAAAGAGAAATAAACAATTATTTTGATGGGAAGGATTTCTATTCAAGGCACTATGCTGCTAATAATTTAATCGCGATTTTTAATAGATTTTCAGAAGAGAATCTAAACCCAAATGAGGTAAAGACTTCAGACGAAGTCTTACAGAAAATCCTAAAAATGTATGATTTCTATTGTAAAACGCATAGAGAAGGAAAAATAGAAACAGTTGACTTTTCTCTTTTACAGCAAAGAGCTTTTAATAAGATTAAAGATTACAAAAAATCTTGTGATGTTTATGACCACATCATAGTCGATGAGTATCAAGATACCAATGCGATTCAGGAACAGATTTATTTTGAATTAGCTAAAAAATGTAAAAACATTTGTGTTGTAGGTGATGACGACCAAGCTTTGTATCGTTTTAGAGGAGCAACCGTTGAAAACCTTGTAGAGTTTGAAGATAGATGTCAAAAATATTTAGGTTTAAAACCCACACGAATTGACCTTGATACCAATTATCGTTCTAAAAAAAACATAGTAAAATTCTATACCGATTTTATCGAACAAAGCGATTGGTCAAAACCAAAAGGAGAGGGTTATTACCGTGTGCATGACAAAAATATCATGCCTTTCAATCAAGAAGATTTTCCAGCAATAGTAACAACTGATAGAAATTCCCAAACGGATGTTTTTGCTCAAGTTGCGCAGTTTATCTATGATTTACGAGAACAAGACAAAATTGAAGATTATAACCAAGTTGCTTTTTTGTTTCCTTCTTTAAGTTTTAGAGGTGTTAAAAATACAGCAGTTGAACGTTTTGAAAACGCATTAAATAATTTAGGCATTCAAGTTTTTGCACCGAGAGCTGGTCGTATTTTGGATATTCAAGAGTCTATTGATGTTTTTGGTTTAATGTTTCATATTCTTGGGAGACCAAGCCATCAAGGAAACGTGAGCGGTGGATTGCAAGATTTTAGAATGTGGCAAATAAGGGCTATGACGAGAGCAGAACAACTGATGGCTCAAGATAGTTTCTTAAAAGAGTATGTAGAAGATAGGCAAAAGGAGATTGAAGGGATGCTTTCTGATTATGAGGCATTAATGAAAGTCATCAACAAGAAAAAATGGAAACTAAACAAACCATTGCAACTCGATATGATGCGTGATTTGGCGAGTGCTTCTGGACTTTCTTCAAAATGTAAAGCAACACTTCAAAAACGAGCCTTTTTAGATTTACTCAAAAAACGACAGCAAGCTAAACAACCAGTTTCATTAGCCTACGTAGTTAATCGTGTTACTTCTGCCGATTGGAGTGTATTAGATATTTTTTATCAAATTAACGGTTTTAAACATTTTCAAGAAATGTACCAATTGGCTGAAGAAGGTATTGATGAAGGACCTGTATGCAATCTTGGGCTCATCACTCAATATTTAGCGAGATTCATGGAAGAGTATTCAGCGATCATTACAGCTTCTTTCCTTTCCGATAGAAAGTTTGCTAATACCTTTGTGGGTTCTTATCTCTATGCTATCTATCGTTTAGGAGAGTCTGAATATGAAGATGCAGACGATCCATTTCCAAAAGGACGTGTTCCTTTTTTAACCATTCACCAATCCAAAGGACTCGAATTTCCCTATGTAGTTATGGGGAATTTAAACAAAATAGACCGTGCTGCTGATATTAAGGAAATAATTGTAAGAGACTTACTAGAAAAAGAAGGCGAACCACTAGATAAAATCTCACATTTCGATAATATGCGAATGTTCTATGTCGCATTATCACGAGCTAAACAAATGACCTTGTTACCACAATGGAAAGGTCAAAGACAGAGTCAAGCATTTAAGAATATGTTTAAAGCAAACGATTTTCCAAAACTTGATGATTTAGACTTTAATGCTATCCCACAAATCGCTCTAGACGAAGAAGATTTAGGCAAAAGCTATTCCTATACAGCAGATTATCTCAACTATCAACAATGCCCAAGAAAATACATGGTATTCAAAAAATATGGATTCATTCCATCGCGTTCTCAAACCATGTTCTTTGGTAGTCTAGTACATCAAACTATTGAAGACTTACATCATTTACTTATTGCTAATCGTAAAAAAGAAATTGCCTAATGGAAGATTTTGAAGTAATTGATAAAATAAGAGAGTATTTCGAAGAGAATTACGAATTGTTGCGTCTTGAAGGTGGTCACGCAGTAACCGAAGATATCAAGCAATTGGCATTAACCCAAGTACTCTATTATTTTCAGAAAATGAAGGACGTGGCTAACAAAGTTACTGATACCGAAGTAAAACTAACCTTACCAAATAAAACCACACCAAAAGGGCGAAACTTTACCATTGAAGGTATTGTCGATATCGTTCGTGACGATGATGAAACGTGGATGTACGATATCAAAACCCACGATTTAGAATACGTACAATCCAACAAAAAGCATTACGAAAAGCAACTTAACGTCTATGCACACATCTGGCAGGAGCTTCGTGGTCAGGCTTTAGATAAAACAGCCATTATCTCTACGGCCTATCCAGAAGGCTTAAAACAGGCACATTTGCTCAACGACCAGTTTAGAATACAGTATGAGTTATCCAAATGGAATCCAATGGTCGATTTAGAATTCGACCAACTTAAAGTACAGGATGTTATTGATGACTTTGCTGAAACTGTAGATTGCATTGAAGATAAAAAGTTTAAACCTGCTCCAACTGAAAAGTTGCGCGAAAAAATGGAAGGTACGAATGCCTTATTTGGCACTAGAGTTTGTCGAAACTGTGATGCACGCTTTTCATGTTCGTCTTACCGCGAGTACGCAACCAGTAAAGGAAAAGGAGAACGCGGAAATTTTAAAAAATATTTTGATGATTTTGGCAGCGATACAGATAAAGAAGATTGGGTAAATGCAAACTTGCAAGCCCGAAATCCAGATAATTTATAAAATAATTGATGACTAAAACTAAATACGTAACCGATTTATTAACCATTGAAGAAGTTGTTTTAGGCAAGCTTTTTAAGATACCAGATTATCAAAGAGGATATTCTTGGGATAGTGAACAAGTAGATGACCTTTTAAAGGATATTGAGCATATTTCTCATCAAGACCATAAACACTATACTGGAACTTTAGTTATTTCCAAGGATGCAACTAGTGAACGCTATAACATAGTTGATGGACAACAACGTTTAACAACACTCATCATATTGCTTAAAGAACTTTATGAAATAGATAAAGAGAAATATAGTCATATTCATAACACCTTTCTCATTCAAAATCAAGGGCAATACATTTTAGAAACTAATAAAGAGACTGATGCATTTTTTAAAGAATGTATCATTGGTGATAAAAAGAATATCCCAGCAACTATAAAATCACTTCAAAATTTACGAAAATCAAAAACTCAAATTCATAAATGGCTAAAGAATCAAAATGGTAGTATCGATGTAATTCATGATACAGTTTTAAACAAACTAGGGTTTCTTTGTTTTGCACCAGCAAACACTAAAGAAATAGGTATTATGTTCGAGGTGATTAATAATCGTGGCAAAGCCTTGTCAGAATTAGAAAAAATCAAAAACTATTTCATCTATTATGCAACCATAAACAATAAGGTTTCCTTGCAGGTTAAAGTAAATAACAACTGGGAGTCTATTTTAAAATATTTAAGCGAATCTGGAGTCATCTCAAATCAAGATGAAAACAACTTTTTAAGAAATTGCTATTTGGTGTATTACTCTGCCAACAAGAGTAAAAGTTGGAATGTATATGATGAATTGAAATTAAAATATAAACCAGATGATAAATCTGATTTAGAAGATAAAATTGAAGAAATTGAAGGCTTCATAGATTTTATTGAAGAAGCTTCGCAATCTTACGCATATTTTATCAAAGGAGATGTTTTTAAAAGAGAGTACAATGGGCTTTTGAAAAAAGAAATTGCTACTGTCCTCAAACAATTGCGTTGTCATCCTGTAAATGCATCAGTGTTACCAATGTATTTGGCAACCATGTCATATCTACAGGATAAACCAGATACGGTTTTAGAGTTACTAAAAATCATAGAGATAACTAATTTCAGAATCTATGTTTTGCCAAATGCAAACATCTCAAGAGCAGATAGCAAACAAGGGGATTTGTTTCATTGGGCAAATCTATTATACAATCATCCACAATGGCATTCAGACCATTTTGAGGAACCTTTTCATACATATTTAGGAAACGAACTTAAAGGCGATATTTTCGACTGTACCAAAGCAGAGTTAAAGGACTTTACAAAACAAATGTGTCCAGAATCTGTTTTTGTACAATCATTAACGGTGGATTTAGATGAGTCTATTGATTATTACCATTGGAATGGATTGCGATTCTTTCTTGCTTCATATGAAGAATCCCTGAATGCAAAACGAAAAGAAACTTGGGACATCGAAAAGATTTTGATCAGCAGGCAAGAAACAAAAAAAGATAAACTCAACGATTATCTTTCACGAGAGCATATTTGGGCAAATAAAAATTTATTACAATACTTCCCAGAAAACTATATTGACAAACGTCGTTTAGGTAATTTTGTCCTCATAGGTTTATCAAGTAACATTCAATTAAATGCTTGGAATATTCAAGACAAAGTAAAATTCTTAATAGAGAATGCTTCTATTTCTATTATGCAAGTAAACGGGTTAAAGAAAAAACTAGATAAAGCTTGGGAGTTTGCAAGTTCAAAATATAAAGTAAAGAAAAAAAGCTTTTATATGAATTTAGGTTGCTCTTTAATTGACCAACGCGAAAACGAATTAATAAAATTTGCCTTAAAAAGATGGAAATTTGAAGATGAAAAGTTTAATCGTTTTATCGAAATAGATACATTTAAGGCAGTATCACAAAACAAAAATGAAACCTTCTTTTTAAAGGAAAAATAAAATATGGCACACGAAAAACTACGACCAGAGTTTACGTTCGACGACGATAAAATTAACCAACTCAAACAAATTGTACCAGAATGTTTTGAAGATGGTAAAATTAATTTTGAAACCTTGCGCCAAAATTTAGGCGATTGGGCACAACATGAAGACGACGATACATTAGAACATTTTGGTCTCTTTTGGCCAGGTAAAAAGGAAGCACGTAAACTCGCTGCCATACCAAGCGAAGGCACTTTAGAGCCAGTGTATGGTGAAGGCCTAAGGCCGGATGGTACACCAGATACCGATGGTAAAAACGACTCTAAAAATATTTTTATTGAGGGCGAAAATCTAGAGGTCCTTAAAATCTTGCAAAAGAGTTATGCCAACCGTATCAAGATGATCTATATCGACCCACCATACAACACAGGTAACGATTTTGTGTACGATGATGACTTTACCGAACCACTACAAGAGTACTTGCGTAGAACAGGACAAATAGACGAAGAAGGTAAACCACTCACCACTAACAAACGTAGTGATGGCCGTTTCCACAGCAAATGGTTGAGTATGATGTATCCACGTTTACGTTTGGCTCGTAACCTGTTAACTAAAGATGGAGCAATTTTTATAAATATTGATGAAAATGAAGTTCAAAATTTGAAATTGATTTTAAATGAAATATTTGGTGAAGAAAATTTTTTAGGTAATGTAATTTGGAAACATACCGAACAGAGTAAAAATGATGAAAAATATTTTTCACGTCAATACAACTATCTTCTTTGTTATAGAAAGTCTGAAGAGCTTGAAAAATTTAGATTTCCTAGATCAAAAAGTGATAATAAAAATTATTCAAATCCAGATAATGATCCTAATGGTGACTGGAGAAGTGGTGACGTTAGAAGTCCTAATTATAGGAAAACTATGTGTTTCGATTTAAAAACTCCCTCTGGAAAAATAATAAAAGCACCAGATAAAGGATGGAGATGGCAATTAAGTTCGATTAAAGAAAAAATTGAAACTGGGGAAATAATATTTAATGAAGATGAAACCAAAATAATTAGAAAAATTTATCTATACAAGCAGGATGGAAGAATACCGGAAAATTTATGGCAAGGTCCTTCGTTTGGAACAACTAGACAAGCTAATTCGGAAATAAAGGAGTTGTTTAATGATAATGTTGTATTTGACACTCCCAAACCCACTCAATTATTAAAAAAAATCCAACAGCTATTTTATGATGACAAAAACTTTGTTGTTCTTGATTTTTTTGCTGGTTCAGGTACGACAGGTGACGCTGTATTAAATCTGAATAAGGAAGATGGAGGTAATAGAAAGTTTATTCTAGTTCAATTTCCTGAAAAACTAGGAAGCAAAAATGTTACAGACGAATTTGGATTTGAAAATATATCAGATATTACAAAACAAAGGATTAAACTTGTTGTTAATAACATGGATGTGAAAAGTGGGTTTAAATGTTTTAACCTAGTCCATTCAAACTACAAAAAATGGCAAGACGTCAATTCTACACAAATTAGTCAAGTTGAGTTAACTTTAGATGAATTTGCCAATAGCCCTTTAAAACCAGATTGGTCTAAAAATAAATTACTTACCGAAATACAATTACTAGAAGGGTTTCCTTTAGATAGTAAACTAGAGAATTCCAATTTTGGTAAAAATGAGGTCAACCAAATCAGTCATGAGCAATTAGAAACCAAACTGCTCATTTGTTTAGACGATAACATTGAAGAAAATCTCATTTCAGATTTAAAACTAGATAGCAATACAATTTTCATCTGTTTGGATACTGCCATTAGCAATCAAGACAAACTGCGTTTGTCTGATAAAGGTTTAATTAAAACAATCTAATAGCATGAGCAAACTTAAAATACATTTTGAGAGTGACCAAGAGCATCAAGTTCGTGCAATTGAGAGTACAGTAAAACTCTTTCAAGGTTATACCAAAAGAGACACTGGCTTTCAGCTAGGAGATGATACCGTTGCCAACATGGACCAATATGAAATGTTGGATGAAACTTGGTTGTACGATAACCTCTTGGAAGTGCAGCAAGATAATGGGTTGGTGGAAGATATGTTTCTCAATTTCGATGATGGTTTTGAGGTTACTGGTATCGATTCTTGGCGTTATCCTTATTACACCTGTGAGATGGAAACTGGTACAGGTAAAACGTATGTTTATTTACGTACCATTCATGAGTTACGAAAAAACTATGGTTGGGGAAAGTATATCATAATTGTGCCAAGTGTGGCCATTTACGAAGGTGTTGTAAAAACATTCAAAATCACAAAAGACCATTTTGCATCTCTCTATAACAACGAAACCATTCACCTCACACAATATTCAGGTAAAAACATCAGTAAGCTGCGAAGTTTTGCAAATTCATCAGCAGTTGAGGTAATGGTGATGACTATTGATTCTTTTAATAAGGAAACAAACGTCATTTTCAAACCTACTGAAAAGCTTCAAGGTGAAAAATTACCGTATCACTACATTCAAGAAACGAGACCAATTCTTTTGTTGGATGAATCTCAAAACTATACCTCATCAAAATCAAGAGAAGCATTACGAACATTACATCCATTCTTTGCACTTAAATATTCTGCTACACCAACCGAAAAAGGCAGAACTTCAGAGGAAAACAGAGAGTTGATGAATCGTTTTTATCACTTGTCACCAGTTGATGCCTTCAAAATGGATTTAGTAAAGAAAATTGAAGTCCTTGGTGTTACAGAACAAAACAACCTGAACGACAATCAGTTGTCTTTAATGCTCATGGAAGGAGGAGCTAACTATGGTCTAGGATTAGAAGCCAAACTAAATGTTATTAAAAATGGCGAGGTAAAAACAGAAACCATCAAACTTCGCAAAGGTGACGACCTTTTTGAAAAAACCAATAACGAAAATTTCAAAGGATTGGTGATTGATGAAATCAACAAATTATTGGGAGTTGTGTTTTTTACCAATGGTACAGAATATAAAGTAGCAGAAGGTGGTGATGTTACACTTTCAAAAGAGGAAATCTTTAGAGTTCAGATTGAGGAGACCATCAAGTCTCACATGAAGAAGCAGAAACAACTCATCAATAAAGGCGTAAAAGTATTGTCTCTTTTCTTTATCGATAAGGTTGCTAATTATGTAGAAAGCGATGGTGTCATCAAAAAACTATTTGATGAAGCCTATGAAAGACTTAAAAATCAATATCCTTTTTATAGCGGTTGGTCTGCAGAACAAGTAAGGCAAGGTTATTTTGCTAAAAAGAAAGCAAAAAATAAACCAGACACATATGTGGATACTTCGATAGATAAAAAGACAAAAGCAGAAAAAGAACTGGAGAAAGCAGCCTATAACTTAATAATGAAAGACAAAGAAAAGTTATTGAGTTTTGAGGAGAATACAAGTTTCATATTTGCTCATTCTGCGCTAAAAGAAGGTTGGGATAATCCAAATGTATTTCAAATATGCACACTCAATACCGCATCTTCTGAGAATAGAAAACGTCAGGAAATTGGAAGGGGTTTGAGGCTTTCAGTAAATCAAGAAGGGAAAAGAGTTACAGACGAAGGTATTAATGTGCTAACAGTAATAGCTAATGAAAGTTATGAGTCGTACTGTGAACAATTGCAAAACAATTACCGAGAAAGTGGAGATGCAGCACCACCAACACCAAGTAATGCTCGTAAAGTAGAAGCTAAACGAAATAATAAATTATTTAATTCAGAAGCTTTCAATAGTTTTTGGAAGAAGCTCTGTCAAAAAACAGATTACAAAATAAAGATCGATGAAGACGAGTTATCAAAACTATGTGTCAAAAAACTTAATGTGGCCAAATATCCAGAACCAAACATAGTTGTGGTTAAAGGGCGTTTCGTCATGACCGATTTTAAAATCACACTCAAAAATGTAATTGAAGGAGTAATAAAACTTGAAATTCTCAAATCAGATTCCGACGGAAATGAAGAAAAGATTAAGCGCAATTTTAAAGTTGGTGATGATTTGGCAAAAATCGCTAAGGATGAGCGTTTAAAAGGATTCAAGATTGTTGATGCAAAATCTGATGAAGATCATTCTGAAATTGTATTTTCAGATAAAGGCATTTTACGAACTGGTGAAGCCATCACCTTTTCAAGTGAAAAAGGTCAAAAAGGGGATCCACAATTCAAACAACAAACGCAGACAACGTATCCAATTTTTAATTTTATAGAGAGAGCAGAAGAAGCAACACATATCAAAAGAACCACATTAGTTTCCATTTTTAAAGGATTACATGAAGACGTCAAAGAGAAAATATTTAAAAACCCTGAAGGTTTTACTTCAGTATTTGTAGATATAATAAAGGGTACATTGGCAGACCATATTGCTGCAAACGTAGAATATTCTTTAACAAAGGAATTGATGGCGTATGATTCAGAAGACATGTTTCCTGAAGCTCGTAAATTTCCACAGAAAGAATTAGTAGATGGTTCAAGTTGGTCTTTATATGACCAAGTACAAATAGATTCAGATATCGAGCGTCGTTTTGTAGAATATAAACTAAACGAGGATGATAAAGTCGTTTGTTTTTTCAAATTTCCGAATCAATTTAAAATCTCATTGCCCAAAATAATTGGAAACTACAATCCAGATTGGGGAATCATACGTTGGGATGAAAATGAAAAATTTAAGTTGGAGTTAGTTAGAGAAACAAAAGGAAATGTAAATCCAAACCTTTTGCAGTTCCCAAATGAAAAAAGGAAGATTGATTGTGCTACCAAACACTTCAAACTTACTAATGTTGATTATAAACAAATTAAAGGTGATGAGGTTAAGTGGTGGTGAATTTGAACATTATATTAAAATAAGCATTAATTATAATGAAATTTTTTGCGTTTAATAAAAAACCGAAAAAGAATCGAAAGATAAAAATAATAACAACTAGAGTTTTAAACTTAACATTCCAACTTCAATAAAACTTTTTAAAAAAATACATTCTCATTAAACCTCCAAAAATATCGCCCCCAATGTTGTCACCTTTCTAAAACAAAAAATCCGCAAAAGCTTATTTATAAGCTGTTTACGGATATTTTATGTGGTCCCACCTGGGCTCGAACCAGGGACTTTCTGATTATGAGTCAGATACTCTAACCAACTGAGTTATAGGACCTGTTGGCTTTCGCTAACATTTCTCTTTAAAAGAGGGTGCAATATTAATACATATTTTATAACTCTACAAGAATTTTTAAGGCTTTATGGTTTGACACAACTCAATTAACACGCCATTTGAAGATTTTGGATGTAAAAAAGCCACCAACTTGTTGTCTGCACCTTTTTTGGGTGTTTCATTCAGCACTTTAAAGCCTTCATTTTTAAGGCGTTTAATTTCGGCATCAATATCATCTACATCAAAAGCTATATGGTGTATGCCCTCGCCTTTTTTGGCAATAAACTTGGCGATGGGACTGTCTTCATGCGTGGCTTCCAATAGTTCAATCTTGTTTTCGCCCACTTTAAAAAACGAAGTGTTTACGCCTTCGCTGGCTACTTTTTCTATTTTATAGTGTGATTTTCCGAATAACTTAGAGAATAATTCATTAGAATCATCAAGGTTTTTTACAGCTATGCCAATATGCTCAATCTTATTCATGTAAACTTCTTTTGGTTTAAAATACATATTTTACAAATCAAAAGTAAGATAATCTTTAAATATCCGCTATTTTTGCATTTTTAATAGTAATTTTATTCTGTGGAAGAAGAAAGTCAAAGACAAAAAAAAATAGGATCGGTTTTACAGCGCGATTTGGTTGATGTGTTACAAAACGCAGCGACACAAGGCGGCATGCAAGGTGTACTGATTTCGGTAACCAAGGTAAAAGTAACGGTAGACCTCTCTGTGGCTAAAGTATATTTAAGTATTTTTCCCAACAACAAAGGCACAGCACTTATTGATGGCATAAAATCCAATGCGCCATTAATTAGGCACGAATTGGCGCAGCGCACCAAAAACCAATTAAGGCGCATGCCTAGATTAGAGTTTTTTATTGATGATTCTTTAGAGTATATCGACCAAATTGATAAGTCTTTAAAAGGCGAGGAAAACCCAATAAAAGACCCTTCAATTCTTGATAAACGAAAAAAATCGTAGTCGGTTTTTAAATTCCTAAAAGTAAACCAATCCCGTGCAGGCACACGAGCGTATTTGCCGGAAACCAATTTTGATTTCGAGTAAGTATGTGAGCATTTCAAATCTCGATTATCGAGTAAAACTCATTTTTCTTTTTATATTTAAATCATGAATGTTTCACTGTATATCGCTAAACGTTATTTACGCTCAAAAAGCAGCAACAACGCCATAAATATTATTAGCATTATTGCGGTTATTGGCATAATTCTGGGTGCAGCGTCTTTATTTATAGTGCTTTCTGGTTTTGCGGGTTTAAAAGATTTTACACTGCAATTCTCAACTATTGTCGACCCCGATTTAAAAGCCGAAACCGCCGTTGGGAAATCTTTTTTTATCACTGACGAAGACCTTAACAAATTAAACGATTTAGAAGCGATTGCAGAATTCTCACAAGTTATTGAAGAACGTGTTATTGTAGCCTCGAACGATAAAAACTATTTGGCCACCATAAAAGGTGTTGATGCCCATTTTAAAAACGTTGTTGCCATCGATTCCGTGATCTCACAAGGCAGTTGGCTTGAGCAAAAAACCAACCAGATTGTAGTGGGCTGGGGCATTTCCAACAACCTGTCTTTTGGCGTTTTAAATTATGCCAAACCCATAAACCTATATGTGCCCAAACCCGGAACAGGGCAAATTACATCGGCCAAAAACGCCTTTAACACCGTTAACGCCATTAATGTTGGGGTTTTTGATATTAACGAAACCCTAAACGATACCTATGTTTTTACGTCTATAAATTTAGCGCAAAATCTTTTAAACTATAAGCCCAACCAAGTATCATCAATTGAATTTAAACTAAAACAAGGGGCAGACGAGCTTCAGGCTAAAGAAGCCATCCAAACCGTTTTGGGCGACAGGGTTGTTATAAAAAACCGCGCCCAACTTAACGACGCCCTGTACAAAATGCTCAACACCGAAAATTTAGCGGTTTACTTAATTTTCACCTTGGTTTTAATCATCGCTTTATTTAATGTGATCGGGTCTATTATTATGATGATTTTAGACAAAAAAAAATCGCTCAACACCCTTTTTAATTTAGGTGCTACGATTAAGGATATTCGGAAAATATTCTTTCTACAAGGCACATTAATGTCGGTTTTGGGCGGATTGGTTGGCCTGGGCTTAGCCTTAATAATTTTGGTGCTTCAAATCATGTTCGATTTGGTCATGATAACACCATCGTTGGCTTATCCCGTAACCATTAAAACCGAAAACTTATTTATCGTATTTATAACCATTTCTGTTTTAGGGATTTTGGCCTCAAAAATAGCATCGGCGCGCATTACAAAAGCACTGGTGCAGACGCAATAATTAAAACGGTTTATGGCGAGTTGCCATAAAAATGGCAAACAGGCTTTCACAACTCGCTTTTTTTGAAAAAACAAAAAAGAGCTCAAACAAGTTACTCAATCCTTCTCGCGAGCGTGTTTGTAAACTTTGTTTTTTAATAGAATCTTAGTTTCATTTGTTATAGCAAACGCTTATTTTTGTTCTTAATAAACCTAACTCAAAAAAACCTGCTTATAAATTGAAAGTAATCGGAACAACAAAAATTTCCAATGAAATAGAGGAAATATTAAATAGCGCTGAAAAAAAGCTAATTCTAGTATCACCATACTTAAAACTAAACCAAAGACTGAAAGTTAGACTTTCAGACGCTTTTAAAAAAGTCGATAACGCTTATTTAATTTACAGAGAGAATCAACTTAAAAGTCAAGATTTGATTTGGTTAAAATCATTCAAAAATTTAAAAATATTCTCAATAAAAAACTTACATTCAAAAATCTATCTCAATCAAGATGTTGCTGTAATTTCTTCAATGAATTTATACGAATATTCTCAAATAAACAATCATGAAATTGGGGTGAAACTAGAATTCAATGAGGATCAAAATGAATATAAAGATACTCTGAAAGAAATAAGAATTATGGTAGAATCCGAATATAATGACAATTGTTTTTCTCAAATTTTAGAAAGTATTGAAAATTATTCAATGGGAAGGTTATTTTGGGAACTAAGTGAAAACTATTCATTTAAAAACTATAGAAGTGGCTCACAATATCTTTATGAGTTCATAAGCGATAAAGCTAGAGAAATAACTGAATTTAAAGACTACGAGCTTTATCAAGATAAAACAGCTGTTTTGAGGGCTACCGATTTAGGTAAAGAAAGATTTAACCTTCTGAAAAAAAGATTGAAAGAAATAGCAAATTAAAAATTTAAACCAAACCTTAGCAAACACGCGCAAAAGCGATAGCAGTGGTTAGCTTTTGGCGAGGCGAGCATCGAACCAAAACTAGTAACGGATAGCGCGGTGGATTGCCATTTGCCCAAAAACATATTGAAATTTTTATTCGTGAAAATTAGTGAAATTCGTGTCCTAAAAACTACTCCACAAACTCATAGCCCGCAAACTTTTCCAACACAGCATCAAAAGCAGCAAACACATCTTTGGAGGCGTCGCTAGTTACCATTTTCATGCGGTGCTCCTTAAAATGCGGAATTCCTTTAAAGTAGTTGGTGTAATGGCGGCGGGTTTCAAAAACACCCAAAGTTTCGCCTTTCCAATCTATAGCCATTTGTAAGTGCCGACGTGCCGCTTCAACACGTTCTTCCAAAGAAATGGGTGCTAAATGTTCGCCGGTTTTAAAAAAGTGTTTTACCTGTTTAAAAAACCACGGGTTACCAATGCTGGCACGACCAATCATGGCGCCATCCAATCCGTAACTATCGCGCATTTCCATGGCTTTTTCGGGCGATGTAATATCACCATTTCCAAACACGGGAATATGCATGCGCGGGTTGTTTTTTACATCGGCAATCGGTTTCCAGTCGGCATCGCCTTTATACATTTGGGCTCGTGTGCGCCCGTGAATAGCAATGGCTTTACAGCCCACATCCTGCAAACGTTCGGCAACCTCAACAATTTTTATGGAGTCGTGGTCCCAGCCCAAACGCGTTTTTACGGTAATGGGAATGTTGGTGCGCTTTACCATTTCGGCAGTAAGGCTTTCCATAAGGCAGACATCTTTTAAAATTCCTGCGCCCGCGCCTTTGCTCACCACCTTTTTTACGGGGCAACCAAAATTAATATCGATAATATCGGGGTTTGAAGCCGAAACAATATCGATGGTTTGCAGCATACTGTCTAAATTCGCTCCGAATATTTGAATGCCAACAGGCCGTTCTTTTTCATAAATATCAAGCTTCATAACGCTTTTCGCGGCGTTGCGTATTAAGCCTTCGCTCGATACAAACTCGGTATACACCACATCGGCGCCCTGTTCTTTGCACAACGCACGAAATGGCGGATCGCTAACATCTTCCATAGGCGCTAAAAGCAACGGAAAATCAGGGAGTTCTATGTTATCTATTTTTACCACTAGTATATTTTGGATTGCAAAAGTATTGAAAATGAATGAAATATTTATAAAAGTGCCCTTCAATACCCTAAAAACAATAAATATATCCAGATAAAATCATCTATATTTGCAAAATCTTTTTATGAAGATTGTTGACTATGAAGAATATTAGAAACTTTTGCATTATTGCACATATAGACCACGGTAAAAGCACCTTGGCAGACCGTTTGTTGGACTACACAGGCTCTGTTACCGCTAGGGAAAAACAGGACCAATTACTGGATAGCATGGATTTGGAGCGCGAACGTGGGATTACCATAAAATCGCACGCCATTCAAATGGATTATGAGCTTAATGGCGAAAAATATGTTCTCAATTTAATTGACACCCCTGGGCATGTCGATTTTAGTTACGAGGTATCACGATCCATTGCAGCCTGCGAAGGGGCGTTGCTTATTGTTGATGCGGCACAAAGCATACAAGCGCAAACCATTTCCAATTTATATTTGGCGTTGGAAAACGATTTGGAGATTATTCCAATTTTAAACAAAGTTGATTTACCGAGTGCTAACCCAGATGAAGTTACCGATGATATTGTAGATTTATTAGGTTGCGACCCCGAAGAAGTAATTCACGCCAGTGGAAAAACTGGTTTTGGTGTCGACAATATTTTAAAAGCCATTATCGATCGTGTTCCTGCGCCAAAAGGCGACCCCAATGCACCATTGCAAGCTTTAATTTTCGATTCGGTTTACAACACATTTAGAGGTATTGAAACGTATTTTAGGGTTTTTAACGGTGAAATAAAAAAAGGGCAACACATAAAATTTGTTGCCACAGGTAAGGATTATTATGCCGACGAGGTGGGAACCTTAAAACTAAGTCAAGTTGCCAAACAAAGTGTAAAAGCTGGTGATGTTGGCTATTTAATTACCGGCATTAAAACAGCCAAAGAAGTAAAAGTAGGTGATACCATTACCGATTTTGCCAAACCAACCACCAATATTGTTGAAGGTTTTGAAGATGTAAAACCTATGGTATTTGCTGGTATTTACCCTGTTGACACAGAAGATTATGAAGAGTTGAGAGCCTCGATGGAAAAGCTTCAGTTAAATGATGCTTCCCTGGTATTTCAACCTGAAAGTTCAGCGGCATTAGGTTTTGGTTTCCGTTGTGGGTTTTTAGGCATGCTTCACATGGAAATTATCCAAGAACGTTTAGAGCGCGAGTTTGATATGACGGTGATTACAACCGTACCCAACGTATCGTACTACGCCTATACAAACAAAAACCCAGACGAGGCTTTTGTTGTAAATAACCCGTCCGATTTACCAGATCCTTCAACCATAAACCGTGTTGAAGAACCCTATATAAAAGCCACTATTATTACCAAAGCGGATTTTGTTGGAAACGTCATGTCACTGTGTATTGAAAAACGCGGTATCATTACCAATCAAACCTATTTAACGCCAGAGCGTGTTGAATTGACTTTTGAAATGCCTTTGGCGGAAATTGTTTTCGATTTCTACGATCGTTTAAAAACGGTTTCAAAAGGCTACGCATCTTTTGATTATTCGCCTATAGGTATGAAAACATCAAAATTGGTGCGTTTGGATATTCTGTTAAATGCATTGCCTGTTGATGCCCTTTCGGCTTTAATACATGCCGATAACGCTCAGAACATTGGTAAAAAAATGTGCGAGAAACTCAAGGAATTAATTCCACGCCAACAGTTCGATATCCCTATTCAAGCGGCTATTGGAGCAAAAATTATTTCCAGGGAAACCATTAAAGCACTCCGTAAAGATGTAACCGCTAAATGTTACGGTGGCGATATTTCGCGAAAGCGTAAACTTCTGGAAAAACAGAAAAAAGGTAAAAAACGTATGCGACAAGTGGGTAATGTAGAAATCCCGCAACAAGCTTTTATGGCAGTTTTAAAACTGAATGACTAAATACGTTTGCAAGTACTTAAAACTTTAAGGGTTTACCTATTAATTCATTAAATTATTGGCGATTTATTTATTTTTAAAACCCAATAGTCCCTACCGGATGTGCCTTAATATTTGATTGCAGGAATTAAAGTAAAAATGGAATTTTCCAATCTTTTTTTATTGATAATTTCCTTTAATCGGGTGAATACCTTTTTTTTCGTAAAAATAAAATTACCCTAAAATTGTTAACAATTATTTTGTATGTTTATAACATAGTAAACATCATTAATGGTTAAACTTTCAACAAACACTTAAAAACACTGTGTTTAACTCATGCCGAATTTTAAATTTTTTTTACATCAAGCCATTCATTGTTATTAACATTTTTTACTGTTTTAAGGAAACCCATAGTTTGGTTTTCAATTGATTTATAGCTTTTGTAATTGCATTTTTTTGATGTTTTACTGAACCATTTGATATGAAATGGCATAACTAAATGAGTTTGAAAATTCTATTTTGTTTTGCGCATGGCATCTTTATTAATTCAATAAAAACAATTAAAGACCAATAGATGAAAGCACTTTTTTACACTAGAGAATTTCCACCTTATGTTTATGGTGGCGCAGGAGTTCATGTTGAGTATTTAGCAGGCGAATTGGCCAAACTCATGGAAGTGGATGTAAGATGTTTTGGAGACCAAAATAGCACATCGGATAATTTAACAGTAAAAGGCTTTCCGTTTGATGACGGTGTGTTTAAAAACTCGGAGGATAAACTAAAATCCGTATTTAAAACACTGAGCACATGCTTACACATGAATGCCGACCCCATTGATGCCGATGTGGTGCATTGCCATACTTGGTACGCCCATTTTGCAGGTATAGTTGCTAAATTGTGCTACGGCACACCGCTTGTTATTACAACGCATTCCTTAGAGCCTTTAAGACCTTGGAAAAGAGAGCAGCTGGGTAGAGGTTACGATGCTTCTTCTTGGGTTGAAAAAACAGCCATAGAAATGGCAGATGCCCTAATTGCCGTTTCAGAAGAAACCAAAGAGGATGTTATCAAACATTTTAATGTAGACGAAAGCAAAATACATGTTATTTACAACGGTATTAATCTGCAACAATACATAACGACTTCAGAAACTTCAACCTTAGATGAATATGGCGTTGACAAAACAAAACCTTACGTGCTTTTTGTGGGTAGAATTACGCGTCAAAAAGGCATCATTCATTTGGTAAATGCCATAAAATACATCGACCCAAACACGCAAATCGTACTTTGTGCCGGAGCGCCGGATACGCCAGAAATTGGTAAAGAAATGGAAGATGCCGTTAACGAGGTAAAAAAGACAAGGGACAACGTTATTTGGATTGACAAGATGGTTACCAAAGAAGAAATCATTCAGTTATATTCTCATGCCGATGTATTTTGCTGCCCCTCAATTTATGAGCCATTTGGGATTATAAATATCGAGGCCATGGCTTGTAACACGGCAGTTGTAGCCAGTGCGGTTGGCGGTATAAAAGAAGTGGTTGTACATGGCGAAACAGGACTTTTAATTCCTTTGGAACAACAAAAAGAAGCTCCTTTTGAGCCTATTGATCCCGATAAATTTTCAAAAGACTTAGCCGATGGCGTTAATAAGGTCATTAACGATAAAGCCTTAAGGGAGACTATGGCCAAAAACGGGAGGAAACGCGTTGAAGATCATTTTGACTGGATTGCCATTGCCAAACAAGTCGAAAAATTATACAAATCTTTAATATAAAAGTTGTAAATTACAGAAGCACAAGTCTTCTTAAAAACTATATTTTATAACATACAAAACCACAGCTGAAAATGATAAACAACAAAGTATTAGCCATAATATTAGGTGGCGGCCAAGGCTCAAGATTATACCCATTAACACAAGCAAGATCTAAACCGGCCGTTCCCATTGCCGGAAAATACAGATTGGTAGATATTCCAATCTCAAATTGCATCAATTCGGATATTAAACGCATGTTTGTATTAACGCAATTCAACTCGGCCTCGTTAAACAAGCATATTAAAAACACTTATCATTTTAGTTTTTTTAGCAGTGCTTTTGTCGACATTTTAGCCGCGGAGCAAACGCCAAACCACAAAACCTGGTTTCAAGGTACTGCCGATGCCGTACGCAAAAGCATGCACCATTTTTTAAACCATGAATTCGATTACTTTTTAATACTATCCGGCGATCAATTATACCAAATGGATTATGAAAAAATGATTGAAGCCCATGAGGAGGCCAATGCTAAAATATCAATAGCCACCATTCCGGTTACCGCGAAAGAAGCCACGGAATTTGGAATTTTAAAAGCAGACAACTCCAATATCATAACCTCATTTATTGAAAAGCCCGATGCCAGTTTATTACCGGATTGGACATCGGAAGTAAGTGACGACATGAAAAACCAGGGTAGAGATTACTTAGCATCAATGGGTATTTATATCTTTAACCGGGATTTACTAACCGAGTTAATGAAAAACCCTGACACCAATGATTTTGGAAAAGAAATCATTCCTCAAAGTATAGAAAGCCAAAAAACACTAAGTTACCAATACGAAGGGTACTGGACCGATATAGGTAATATAGATTCATTCTTTGAAGCCAACATTGGGCTTACTGCCGATATTCCTAAATTCGATTTATACGACAAGAAAAAACGTATTTACACCCATGCGCGCATGCTGCCCACTACAAAAGTGGCAGGCACCATGTTAGAAAAAGCCGTAATAGCCGAAGGTTGTATCATCAGTGCTGCAAAAATAGAGCAATCTGTTATTGGCATTCGTTCTAGAATTGGTGACGAATCTACGGTTATAAACACCTATATGATGGGTTCTGACTACTATGAAAATAATTTAATTATTGATAGAAATAAAACCCCGGTTTTATTGGGTATAGGACAACGCTGCTTTATAAAAAATGCGATTTTGGATAAAAACTGCCGCATTGGCGATGATGTTAGAATAAACGGAGGCACTCATTTAGAAGAAGTTGAAACAGATACCTATATGATTAAACAAGGCATTGTAATTATCAAAAAAGGAGCTACAATCCCTCCAGGATTTGTAATTTAAAAAAAGCTTCTCATAATTCTGATAACTGAAAAAAACCAAGACTAAAAAAACTTTTATTTTTCTTATGCCAATATAGTTATACCTTGGTGTACCGTTAAATTGGCAATATATATTATCTACTAACATGCAAGACCAAAGAAGAGTTGTAATAGACCATGTTTCGCCCAGCGTTAATGGCGGCGAATTTTATATTAAACGCGTAGTAAACGAAATTGTTAACATAGAGGCCTACATTATGGCCGATGGGCATGATGTGCTTGGAGCATCCGTATTATATAAACACGAAAAGGCCAAAAATTGGCAGGAAACAAGAATGCGTTTGTTGTCAAATGACGAATGGCAAGCCGCTTTTGCTGTCGAAAAACAAGGTTTTTATACCTATAAAGTACAAGCATGGGTAGATTACGCCCTTAATTGGAGGCATGGTTTAATCCGGAAAATTAATGATGGGCAGCACGTGCGTTCAGAATTATTGGAAGGCGTTCAGTTTATTGAGGCCATTGTAGATAAAGTAAATGCCGAGGATAAAACCTATTTAAATCACCTGCATCGTATTTTTCAAGATGAAAACGATTATGGCGAAGCCATTACCGAAGCCAGCACAAAAAGACTGTACGACCTGTTTTATAACAATCCTGTAAAAATCCTTGATAACGCATCAAAGGAATTTCGTGTATATGTCGATAGAAAAAAAGCACGATTTAGTACGTGGTACGAATTCTTTCCGCGTTCGGCATCAGAAAAAGAAGGTGTTCACGGCACATTTAAAGATTGCGAGCGTTTGCTTCCCAGAATAAAAAACATGGGGTTTGATGTGGTGTACCTGCCCCCTATCCATCCCATTGGCGAAGTTAACCGAAAAGGTAAAAACAACACTACCGAAGCCAAAGATGGCGATGTGGGCTCCACTTGGGGCGTAGGTTCTAAATATGGCGGACATAAAGACATCCATCCGGAATTAGGTTCGCTTGACGATTTTAAATCCTTAATTAATAAGGCCAAAGAAAACAACTTGGAAATCGCCATGGATTATGCGCTACAAGCCGCTCCAGACCACCCTTGGGTTAAAGATCATCCAAAATGGTTTAAATGGCGACCGGACGGCACCGTGCAATATGCCGAAAATCCACCCAAAAAATACCAGGACATTTTACCCATTTACTGGGAAAGCGAAGATTATAAAAACCTTTGGAAAGAATGCTTGGATATTTTAATGTATTGGATAGATTGCGGTATTCACATTTTTAGAGTAGATAACCCACATACCAAACCCTTTTATTTTTGGCATTGGATTATTACCAAGGTTAAAGCAAAACACCCAGATGTTATCTTTTTAGCCGAAGCTTTTACGGCTCCTAAAGTAATGCAGCAACTTGCAAAACAAGGTTACACACAATCTTACACGTATTTTACTTGGCGAGAAAGCAAACACGAACTTATTGAATATATTGAAGAATTGACCAAAAGCGAGTTAAGCCAATATATGCAGCCTAATTTCTGGCCAAATACACCAGATATCAACCCGTATCATTTACAAGGTGCAAACGAGTCTATGCACATACTGCGCTATGCGCTGGCTGCAACGTTAAGTTCCTGCATTGGTATTTACGGTCCTGTTTTTGAATATATGCTTTCAAGCCCTTTGCTTGGGAAAGAAGAGTATCTCAATTCAGAAAAATTCCAAATCACACATTACGATTGGAACATTCAAAACAAACTGATTACCATTATAGCAAAAATAAACTATATCAGGCACACCAATCCTGCGCTTCAGCAAACCAATAACATTAAATTCTGCCACATAGCAAACGATAACTTAATGGCTTTTTACAAATGGAACGACGATCGTACCAATGAAATTTTTGTGGTTATAAGCCTGGATTCGCACCGATCGCAACAAGGCACCGTTCAAGTACCTCTGCACGATTTAAAGGTACACGCAGGTCAGAATATTGAAATGCACGATTTAATTACAGATAGCCGCTACAATTGGAATAGCGAATGGTGCTATGTAGAATTGCACCCTACCATGCCCTTTCATATTTTCAAGATTAATAAATAGTATGCCAGAACAAGCGTCTATATCGGCCATAAACCAACCTTTTAAGTTTCATAAAAGTTGGAACGAATTGCTTGATAGCAACGAGTTTGTCAAGGTTTTTCTATCGGATGTTTTAGAAGATTATATGGTTAAGCAACGTTGGTACGGCGGTAAGTCGAGCCAGTTGAAATATATAGAACTCGCTGAATATTTTAAAATTCAACAACATGGCGAAATTTATTTCGGACTGATATTGGAGGTTAATTTTGTTGAAGCTTTTTATCAGCACTATTTTTTACCTATTGCATTTGTAACAGATGAAAACTTTGCACAAAACGACAGGATTCTTCCTATTGAAATAAACAACAGAAAAGGCCATATTATTGATGCCGTAAACTTAGAAGCGTTTAGAAAACTGGTTTTTGAGCGTATTGCTACGGCAGAACCTAAAGACACCACCAAAGTACAATACCACAAAAGCCACTTGTTTGAAAACAAAACTTACCAATCGTCAAGGTGTATGGGTGTGGAACAGAGCAACACCTCGCTGGTTTACAACGAAAAGTATGTGTTAAAGTTTTTCAGACGCATTTTTGCAGATAAAAATCCCGATTACGAAATGAGTCGGTTTTTATCAGAAAAAAAAGAGTACAAAAACACCCCTTCTTACTTGGGAAGTATTAATTTAGTGGATTCTGAAAACACCAACCTAACCATCGGCCTTTTGCAAGAATTAATCCCTAACGAAGGCGACGCTTGGACCTATATGCTAAAAGAATTGCATAAGGTATTTTCAAATTTAGAATACAAAAATATAAATATTGATACCCTTCCAAACACCGAATTGTATCAACGCTTAACCATTCAAGATATACCACCACAAATTATAGATTGGGCTGGTTTAAACTTATTTAATCAAATTAAAACCTTGGCGAAGCGCACCGCGGAAATGCACATTGCTTTGGGTTCGGAATTTGAAGAAACCGCGTTTACCCCGGCACATTATAACGGCGATTATTCGGTTTGGTTGAAAAACAAAATGCTCCATCAGTTTCAAAACAGGCTCAATGCCATTGAAAACAACATGCATAAATTAGATGGATTGGCCTTGGTATTGGCCAACGAATTTCTCGATAAAAAAAACCGCATCAGAAAACGATTTGTAGATTTTGATTGGACCAAATTAAAGGGCGAACGCATACGCATTCATGGCGACTACCATTTGGGCCAGATTTTAGTAAAACAGAACGATTTCTATATTATAGATTTTGAAGGCGAACCCGAAAGCACCATCCGAGACCGGAAAGTAAAACAGCCCCCGTTAAAAGACGTTGCAGGCTTATTTAGGTCCTTTCATTATGCTATTTACGCTACCGTATTCAATAATGGCAAAACCCATTACAAAGCTAATCAAGAAGCGTTATTTAAAGCTTCAGAAGTGCTGTACCGCTACATTACAGGTTTGTTTTTAGGCACCTATGTGACGGAAACACAAAACGCAAATTTGAATTTAGGATACAATCAAGAACGTATATTTATATTAAAATACTGCTTATTGGAAAAGGCAGTTTACGAATTGGGTTACGAGCTCAATTCGCGCCCCGAATGGGCAGTGATTCCATTAAAAGGAATATCTAACATAATAAATCATTAATCTATGGCACAAGTAAAAGTACACAGTCTATTTACAGAATTCGATATCAACCTTTTTAAAGCCGGAAAACATTTTAGACTTTACGAAAAATTTGGTTCTCATCTTATTACGGTTGATGGTATTGATGGTGTATATTTTGCAGTTTGGGCACCTACGGCAAAACAGGTTTCTGTAATTGGCGATTTTAACTATTGGATGGAAGGCGAGCACCAATTAAACGTGCGTTGGGATTCCAGTGGTATTTGGGAAGGTTTTATCCCGCTGGTTGAAAAAGGAGCGATATATAAATATAAAATACAAAGCAACAACAACGATATTAAAACCGAAAAAGCCGACCCCTATGCAAGACGTTACGAGCACAACCCAAAAACGGGGTCCATAGTTTGGGACGACGATTATAAATGGAAAGACAAAAACTGGATGAAAACGCGTAAAAAGCACAATACCTTAGATGCGCCTTATTCGGTTTACGAAGTCCATTTGGGCTCTTGGAAAAGGCAGGTTGAAGAAGACCGGTTTCTGTCTTATTACGAGCTTGCCGACGATTTGGTTAACTATGTAAAGGAGATGAATTTTACACACGTTGAGTTGATGCCCATTATGGAGTTTCCCTACGACCCTTCCTGGGGTTATCAAGTTACAGGATATTTTGCACCAACATCGCGCTTTGGCTATCCCGAGGAATTCAAATATTTAGTCGATAAATTCCATCAAGCCGGTATAGGTATCATTCTAGACTGGGTACCATCACATTTCCCGGAAGATGCCCACGGACTAGGGTTCTTCGATGGTTCAAATCTATACGAACACCCCGATAAACGCAAGGGCTACCATCAAGATTGGAAAAGTTTGATTTTTAATTATGAGCGCAATGAAGTGCGTTCGTTTTTAATAAGTAATGCCGTGTTTTGGATGGATCAATACCACGCCGATGGTTTACGTGTTGATGCCGTTGCTTCCATGCTGTTTTTAGATTATTCGAGAGAAGATGGCGAGTGGGAACCAAATATATATGGTGGCAGGGAAAACCTAGCCGTGATAAGCTTTTTAAAGGAATTGAATGAAGAAATTTACAGCTCTTTCCCCGATGTGCAAACCATAGCCGAAGAATCGACGGCATTCCCGGGTGTTTCCAAACCCGTGTTTTTAGGTGGTTTGGGCTTTGGAATGAAATGGATGATGGGTTGGATGCACGATACCTTAGAGTATTTTGCCAAAGACCCCATTTACAGAAAATTCCACCAAAATGATATTACTTTCAGTTTGGCATATGCCTTTTCAGAAAACTTTATGTTACCGCTTTCGCACGACGAGGTGGTGTACGGCAAAAAATCTATTTTAGGAAGAATGCCCGGTGACGAGTGGCAGCGCTTTGCCAACCTTCGTCTTTTATATAGCTATATGTTTACGCATCCCGGAACCAAATTAGTGTTTATGGGCGGCGAATTTGGGCAACAAAACGAGTGGGACTTCCAAGATAGTTTAGATTGGAATTTACTGGAATACAAATCGCATAAAAACTTTCAGCACTTTTTTAAAGCCCTGAACACCTTGTACAAAACCACGCCGGCTTTATTTGAAAAAGCCTTTACTAACGAGGGATTTGAGTGGATTAGTTTCGATGACCACGAAAACTGCGTACTATCGTATATCAGAAAAGGAAAAAAATCAACCGATGATGTGGTTGTAGTTTGCAACTTAACACCAACGGTAAGGGAAAAATATCGTATTGGCGTCACCAAAAAAGGCAAACTTACCGAGGTTTTTAATAGCGATGAAAAAGCCTTTGGAGGTAGCGGTATTTCAAATTCAAAAGAAATTAGCATAAAAAAACAAACTTGGAACGGGAAGGATTATTCGGCAGAAATTACGCTTTCGCCGCTTGGTGTTTCCATATTCAAATTCAAACAATAATCAACCCTTACATAAAACACAATTATTTTGCTGATTGATTGTGTTTTATGTAACCAATCCCCCGTATTTTTATTGAAATTTCATCTTTAAAATATAATGATTTTAGTACTTTCGGCAATTAATTAAATTGCTAATCATTTATGATTTTAAATACCCAATTAGAATACAAAGGAGACTTGTTTCCTGCAACCATAAAAGCCTACAAAAAAGATGTGGATGTTCTGCATTTTTCAACTACAAATAACGTTATCCTTCAACTTACGGTTTTAAGGGATAGCGTATTGAGATTTAGATATACCACCGTTGGTAAATTTGAAAATGATTTTTCGTATGCTATTGATGAA
The DNA here is from genome assembly GCF_048381975.1 of Hwangdonia sp. Lineage (NCBI taxonomy): Bacteria > Pseudomonadati > Bacteroidota > Flavobacteriia > Flavobacteriales > Flavobacteriaceae > Hwangdonia > Hwangdonia sp. The sequence continues at coordinate 73,905 of NZ_JBLWYT010000011.1, forward strand.
AATGCAAGTAGAGGCTACAACCATTTGGAAATTTCAGATGATGATGAAAAATACATCGTTACCACATCAAAGTTAATCTGCTTCATTTACAAATCCGATTTAAGAAAATCCATTTTTGATGCCATAGACAAATCCCTTATCTGCGAAGACGAAAAAGGCTTCCATTGGGAAGAAAGTTACGAGTTAGGTGGCGATATTGTTAAAATGAGTAAAGCCGCCCAAAACGGAGAAAGCTATTTCGGTTTAGGCGATAAACCAAATCACTTAAACCTAAAAGGAAAGCGATTTGAAAACTGGGCTACCGATTCTTATGCCTACGGAAAAGACACCGACCCTATTTACAAAGCCATACCGTTTTACACGGCATTGCACGACAATAAATCTTACGGTATTTTCTTTGACAACACCTTTAAAACCTATTTCGATTTTTGCCACGAACGCAGAAACGTAACCAGTTTTTGGGCACAGGGAGGCGAAATGAACTATTACTTTATTTACGGCCCTAAAATGTTGGATGTGGTTTCAAATTACACCGATTTAACCGGTACACCCGAATTGCCACCACTTTGGGCATTGGGCTACCACCAGTGTAAATGGAGTTACTACCCGGAATCAAACGTTAAGGAAGTCACCTCAAAATTTAGAGAATTAAATATTCCCTGCGATGCTATTTATTTAGATATCGATTACATGGAAGGATTCCGTTGTTTTACATGGAACAAAGATTATTTTCCAGATCCAAAACGCATGGTTAAAGAACTGGCCGATGATGGATTTAAAACCGTGGTTATTATCGATCCGGGCATTAAAATCGATATGGATTACGATATATTCCGCGAAGGTTTGGAAAAAGATTATTTCTGTAAGCGCGCCGATGGCCCATACATGAAAGGTAAAGTATGGCCCGGGGAATGTTATTTCCCGGATTTCACAAGACCAGAAGTTAGAAAATGGTGGGCTGGATTATTTAAAGAGCTCATAGAAGATATTGGCGTAAAAGGTGTTTGGAACGATATGAACGAACCCGCCGTAATGGACGTTCCCGGAAAAACCTTTCCTAACGATGTAAGGCACGATTACGATGGTAATCCTTGTAGCCACCGTAAAGCACATAACATTTATGGAATGCAAATGGCACGCGCCACTTACCATGGTTTAAAAAAATTTAATTACCCAAAACGCCCATTTGTAATTACACGATCGGCTTATTCGGGTACACAGCGTTATACCTCAACTTGGATGGGAGACAACTTAGCATCATGGGAGCATTTACAAATAGCAAATATCCAAGCGCAGCGTTTAGCCATGTCGGGCTTCTCTTTTGCCGGATCGGATATTGGTGGATTTGCCGAACAACCCAATGGCGAATTATTCGCACGTTGGATTCAACTTGGTGTTTTCCACCCATTCTGTAGAACACATTCCTCTGGAGATCATGGCGACCAAGAACCTTGGGCTTTTGATGACGATATAACAAATATTGTACGCAAGTTTATTGAGATAAGATATCAATTATTACCTTATTTATATACCGCGTTTCATCAATATTCGCAGGATAATGTGCCTATGTTAAAATCGTTGGTTTTATTTGATCAAGACGATTCTCAAACACATTACAGAATTGATGAGTTTATTTGCGGTAACCAGCTGTTAATTTGCCCTGTTAACGAGCCAAATGCAAAAGGAAGACGTATGTACATTCCTAAAGGCGAATGGTTTAATTTCTGGACCAATGAGTTGGTTTCAGGTGGTAAAGAAACTTGGGTAGATGCCGATTTAGACAGTATGCCCATTTTTGTAAAAGCAGGTGCTATTATTCCTAAATACCCCATACAGCAGTATGTTGGCGAAAAAACAATTGATGAGTTAACACTTGATGTGTATTATAAACACGGTAAAGAGGATTCTGAATTGTACGAAGACGCCAATGACGGGTTTGATTACAAAAAAGGACGTTACAGTTTAAGAAAGTTTAACTTGACTGGAAATGATAATAAATTGGTTATCAGAATCCATAAAAGAGGAAAGTTCTTTACATCGTACAATACCTTTAAGCTCAATTTAATCGGATTGCCATTTAAAGTGAAATCCATCAAGATTGATAACGAATATATTGATTTAAAAGATGTTAAGTTTAATGGTGAGAACTCTCTTGTTGTAAGTAAAGAGGTTACAAACATTCAAATTAAAGGATAGATAATTCTTAAAATTCGACTTTCAAAAAAGCCCTTTCAAAACAATTTTGAAAGGGTTTTTTTTATACCTCTTCAACATCAAAGGGTTTTCCTAAATACACCAACTGAAATCCTTCTTCAATGGCATCAACCTCCAAATTATAAGACGATATAATATGCAGCTCACCTTCATTGTCTTTTATAAATAGAGGAATAATATCCTTGTCCTCATTGGTTATGCTAATCAAGCTTTCGTAGTGCTCTTTATCCTGTAAATCAATCTCCTGTATTGATGGGTGCCTTCTTGTTAAATCTAACAACGAACTAAAATCATCCGTATGGGAAAACAAACCTTCTCTTGGGTTGTTGTTTTCGTCTAGCATTTCATTTGTGGTTACCAATCTAAAAGAACCATTTTCACCAAATTGTTGGCTAAATTTATTAATGGCGTATTTGTTTATATCCGGATTTCCGGTGAGCGCCATTAAATAGCCCATATCATTTAACTCAATATTATCCATTAACCGATCCGAATAAATATTTGTGCTCAAAGCCTCTAGTCCCAGTTCTTTGGCTTTTTTAATGTTTCGTTCGTTACTGTCAATTAGCACCACGTGCCTCCCGTTTGTTGCCAGATAATGCCCAATCAATCTAGATATTTTTGAGGCTCCAACTATTAAAATACCTTCCGATTTTGTTAAAAACACTCCAACTAGTTTTGCAAACCGACGCGCTGTTGTAGCGTTTAATAAAACGGTTCCTAAAACAATCATAAACACTAAAGGTGTTATGTATTCGGCACCAGCAACACCCTGTCGCAATAATTTACTGCCAAATAACGAGGCAATTCCGGCAGCCACAATACCACGCGGGCCAACCCAACTAATAAACAGTTTTTCGTTAAGCTTTAAATTGGATCTGAGCGTGCTTAAAAACACCGCCAATGGCCTAATTACAAATACAATAATGGCAAAAAGGATGACGGTTTTCCACGTGTACAGCAGCTTTAAATCATCAATATCAATATTTGCCGCCAACAGAATAAATAAAATGGAAATTAGTAAAACACTTAGAGATTCTTTAAAATAGAGCAGTTCTTTTAGGTTTTCCAACTTGCTATTGCCCAAAACCATACCCATTACAACAACAGCTAAAAGCCCAGATTCATGGGCAAAAATCTCGGACTCTACAAAAACCAGCAACACCGTGGATAGCGATACAACGTTTAATAAATAGTGCGGAATGAGCTTTTTGTTAATCGCGAAAGCCAAGGCGTGGGCAAAAGTAAATCCGAAGGTTGTGCCAAAAAGAATAATTTTGCCAAACTCCATTAAGGCCGTTTTTGTAAAACCGCTGTCCCCACCAACGCTTATAAACTCAAATACCAATACCGCCACCAAAGCGCCAATGGGATCTATTAAAATACCCTCCCACTTTAAAACGGCAGAGACATCTTTTTTAAGCGGAATGTTTCTTAAAATAGGGGTAATTACTGTTGGTCCGGTAACAATAACCAATCCTGCAAACAAAAAGGAAAGTTCCCAACTTAAGTTAAAAATAATTCGGGCCAATATGCCGGCACCAAAAAAAGTAATGGCAGAACCCAAGGTGATTAATTTGGTAATTACAGGGCCCACATTTTTAATTTCCGCTCTTTTTAAGGTTAAGCCACCTTCAAAAAGAATAATGCTTATGGCAAGCGATACAAAGTAGTATAATCCGTCTCCCGGGAAAAGCCCTTTTTTACCATTCCAAATAGGCTCAATCCATTTGGTACCATCTGCACTTAAATATTCGGCAGCTATTGGGCCAACAAATAATCCGATTAAAATTAAGGGTAAAATGGCGGGGATTTTAAATTTCCATGCCACCCATTGTGCTAATATGCCTAAAATGATAATACCTGCTAATTCTAACATAAATATTTTTTAAGGCACTAATTTAAGTAAAACAGATGATTCCATGTTTTTAAAAAAATACTATCTTTCACCTTTCAGCAAATAATCAAAATAAACCGTGTCATTAAAACCCTTTAAAAGTATTGGAATTGGTGTAGCTTATTCGCCCAACTTAAAAGCCAATCTCTTTGAGGCCGCTCGTTTAGCTGTGTTTTTTGGCTCCAAGTTGATTTTAATCCATGTTGGCGAAAACTCCGAGGAAAAAATAAACATGCTTAAAGTTATTCTTAATAGTTTTAAAAAAGATAACTTAAATTACGAAGTGGTTTTTAAAACGGGCAATCCTGTCGATGTGATTTTATCGACCACTGAAGAAAAAAAGATAGATCTTTTAATTCTTGGCGCCTTACAACGCGAGCAATTTTTAAAATACTATGTAGGCTCAATTGCCAGAAAAATTACGCGCAACGCCAAATGCTCCGTTTTACTGTTGATAAAACCTGCGGTTGAACGCGTACCTTGCGAGCATATTGTGGTTAACGGTTTAAAAGACCCAAAAACAGAGCAAACCATAAAAGTGGCTTTTTACGTAGCCACAAAGCTAAGTTCTGAAAAAATTACTATTGTTGAAGAAATTAAACAAGACCAAATAGCCGTAAAAGTTGATGACGATAAATCGCTAAGACGTGCCAATATTATTAAAGAACGTATCAAGCTAAGGGAAAACTCTAGAATTAAAGAAATTATAAGCCATATTCCCGAAACCTACACCAAAAGCAAAGCCATAAAACTACAACCTATTTTTGGTAAAAAAGGCTATTCTATCGGGCATTATGCGCAAATTTCGCGTGCCGATTTACTCGTGATGAATGCACCCTCGAAAATGACCTTTTGGGACCGCCTGTTTCCGCATGATATCGAACATATTTTAACCGAATTACCAACCGATGTTTTAATTTTACAATGAGTCCGAAAAAAAATAATTTAAGAGCCTTTGTTAAGGACTTACCTAAAAATATTTTTTCGGGGTTTGTGGTAAGCCTTATTGCCTTGCCTTTGGGTTTAGGACTTGCTATGGCCAGTGATGCGCCACCCATTTCTGGAATTATTGCCGCCATAGTTGGTGGCATTATGGTATCTATTTTAGGCGGAAGCCACGTTACCATAGCGGGGCCAGGAAACGGATTGGTTGGTGTGCTTTTAGTTGCTATTACTACTTTAGGTTTAGAAAACGCTTATGTTGCCGTTATTTTTTCTGGCGTACTTATTATGGGCTTGGGTTTCTTTAGAATGGGCACCCTTGCCGATTTTTTCCCGTCGTCTGCCATTCAGGGTATGCTTGCAGCCATTGGGCTTATTATTCTTGGCAAACAGTTTCATATTATGCTTGCCCATAAAATTAAGCGCGAAGACACGGTTGATTATCTTTTTGAAATCCCTTTTTCCATCAACGATGCTGTGAATTACGAAAACACAGGCTTAATTTACGCTGCTTTGGCCGGTGTTTTAAGTTTGGTAATTATGCTGTTCTATTCAAAAATCAGGAATAAATATTTACAGCTTATCCCTGCGCCCATGTGGATTGTTATTTTGTCCATTGGGTTTAGTTATTATTTCGAGTTGGGTTTGCACGAACCAAATCCCATAGCAAAAGAATATATGATTTCCGGCATTCCATCCATTCAAAATATAATTTCGGATATTCCAACGCCTAATTTCAGCAATATTTGGTCGTTTTCCTTTTGGGGAAGCGTTTTGGCCTTAACCCTTATTTCGGGCATTGAATCGTTGTTAAGCATTAAGGCGGTTGATAAACTAGACCCGGAAAAAAGACGCTCCAATGTAAACAAAGACCTTAAAGCCTTGGGTTTGGCCACGGTTGGCAGCGGGTTTTTGGGCGGATTAAATGTGGTAACCGTTATTGCGCGTAGTTCGGTTAACGTAAATAATGGTGCCAGTAACCGCTCGTCAAACTTTTTTCACGCCGTTTTTTTAGTGTTATTTATTGTATTGTTTAGCACGCAACTTACCAGAATTCCGTTGCCTGCATTAATGGCTATATTAGTGTACGCTGGGTATAAATTAGCGTCGCCTCGCGTTGTCACCAAAATATTTTCAATAGGAAAAGAGCAACTTATCATCTTTTTTGTAACCCTAATCCTGACTTTAAAAATAGGGTTGATTACCGGCATAATTGCTGGGGTTATTACCACATTAATCATTCATTTTATTATAAGTAAAAGTGTTGGGCTGTTTTTTAGAAACGTTTTAAAACCCAATGTTTTAATGTTTAAGGAAACCGCTGACGACAACAATTATTACGTTAGTGTTAAACATTTTTGCAGTTTTTTAAATTACTACAGACTTAAAAAACAACTTGATGCCGTTCCTGAAAATGAAGATGTTATTGTAGATTTTTCGTTGTGCGAGTTTGTGGATCATACTGTGATGGAAAACATGCACAGCTACCAAGAATTATTTAATAAACGCGGTGGTCATTTTGATGTGATTGGTTTAGACATGCACGATACCGACTCCAAACACCCGTTTGCTTTAAGGCGCATGCTTCCGGTGCCAAGAATTATTAAAAATAGTTTAACAAGGCGCCAAACCAATATGGAGGTTTTGGCCGAAGACTACAACTTTAATTACAGCCCTAAAAAAGAAAAAGAAGTGTCGGCGTTAAACCTATTTCAGTTTTTCAGCACCAAACACATCAATCATATTTACAATAAATTAGTGCATAAAAAAAACACTATTTCGTTGTTCGATATTGAGTTTTCAGAAGGCGAACTTATCACTAAAGAAGTGGTGCGTTCCACCATGCTTCATATCGAATTAAATCATACCATCCCAAAATTCACCTTGGATAGGGAAGGTTTTTTGGAAAAAGTATCGGCGCTTGCCGGCTTTAAAGATATTGATATTGAAAACCACGACGATTTCTCCGATCGTTTTTATTTGCAAGGCGAAAACGAAAAGGCAATTAGTGCCTTTTTTAATGACGATTTAACACATTTTTTTGAAAGCAATCCGTACTACCATGTAGAATCTAACGGAAGCTCTTTACTCATTTTCGGAAAGGAACGTTTGGCAAGTATAAAGGAAATTAAAGCCTTGTTCGACTTTGGAAAGCGTTTAAAAGATGTTATTGCACCAAACTAGCCCTCTGAATTCTTAATATATTCTTAACCTTCATAAGAATTCACAATAGATTTCTTAATTTTACGCCGCTATGAAATGAGTCTTATTAAATTTTTGATACCGCCCGTAAAATTTAATGACGAATTACATCTGACATATAAAAAACAACAACTATTAACAGATGAACTTATACCCCATAAATGCCGGTAATTTTAAGCTAGATGGTGGCGCCATGTTTGGTGTGGTACCTAAGTCATTGTGGCAACGCAGCAATCCTGCCGATGCCAATAATATGATTGATCTCACTGCCAGATGCTTGCTTATTGAAGATGGCAATCGCCTTATTTTAATAGATAACGGTATGGGCGATAAACAATCCAGTAAATTTTTTGGCTACTATCACCCTTGGGGAAACGACACTTTAGACAACTCGCTTAAAAAATACGGGTTTCATAAAGATGACATTACCGATGTGTTTATGACGCATTTGCATTTTGACCATTGCGGCGGAAGCATTACATGGAACAGCCAAAAAACAGGCTACGAAACAGCCTTTAAAAACGCTCACTTTTGGAGCAACAAAAACCATTGGCAATGGGCAACCCAACCCAATAGGCGTGAACGCGCCTCGTTTTTAAAAGAGAACATTTTACCCATGGAAGAAAGCGGACAGCTAAAATTTACCGCGCTTCCAGATACCGATTTGCTTAAAAACTCAGCCCTTGGGTTCGATATATTTTTTGCCAACGGCCACACCGATAAACAAATGATTCCCATGATTAACTACAAAGGAAAAACCATTTGTTTTATGGCCGATTTATTGCCAACCGTAGGCCATTTGCCTTTACCCTATGTAATGGGTTACGACACCAGGCCGCTTTTGACTTTAGACGAAAAAGAAAAGTTTTTAAACCTTGCTGCCGATAATAATTTCTACTTGTTTTTAGAGCACGATGCCCATAACGAAATTATTACCGTAAAACACACCGAAAAAGGCGTGCGATTAGCAAGCATATTATCTACAAACGATATATTCAATTAACCTATAATTTATTACAAATGAACTTTACAAAATCATTCCTACTTACGGCATTAATAGCGTCTATATTTTATGGCTGTGGTAGTACAGCAAGCATCATATCAACACCGGTTGAAAACATTGATGCCATTCCTTTAAAGGTTTCAGAGCTAACCGAAGCCGAAAAACAAAACTGGGGCCATTTAGACTTGGTACAAGACACCATCCCCGGCATGAGTGTAGATAAAGCTTACGCTGAAATTATTAAAAACAAAAAAGGAAAATCCGTTATTGTGGCGGTTATCGATTCAGGCATTGATATCGATCACGAAGATTTGAACGCCAACATTTGGACCAACACAAAAGAAATTCCGAATAACGGAAAAGACGATGATAATAACGGATACGTAGACGATATACATGGGTGGAATTTTTTAGGAGATGCCTATGACGAGCAATTGGAATATGTGCGCTTAATTGCAAGCGGAGATACATCAAATCCTCGCTATAACGAAGCAGTCGCTTTACATGAAAAAGAATCAAAAAAATATTTGGAAAGAAAAACCCAGTATGACCAAATTGCGCAGGCTGTAAAAAATGCCGACGATATTTTAACCCAACATTTGGGAAAAAGTGATTATACTATTGAAGAGGTAAATAAAATTAAAACCGAAGACCAAAGTTTATATCAAGCCATTCAAATCGCTAAGAACATGAATCTTAATGGGTTGACTTTAGCTGAAGCAAAAAAAGAAATTAATGATGCTTTGGAAAGCATTAACGAGCGTTTAAACTACCACTTTAATAAAGATTTTAAAGGGAGAACCACGGGTGATGACATTAATGATTTATCTGATGTAGGTTACGGTAACGGCAATGTTAAACCCGTAAAAAAATCTGAATCACACGGTACACATGTGGCAGGTATTATAGCCGCTGTTCGCAACAACGGAAAAGGCGCTAATGGAGTTGCCAATAACGTTGAGATTATGTCTATAAGAGCTGTACCAAATGGTGATGAATACGACAAAGATATCGCGTTAGCCATCCGTTACGCCGTAGATAATGGCGCGAAAGTAATTAACGGTAGTTTTGGTAAATCGTTTTCACCACACGCCCAATGGGTAAGAGATGCTATAAAGTATGCTTCAGATAACGATGTGGTATTTGTGCATGCCGCCGGTAATTCTGGCGAAAATGTTGATGTAGAGCCTAATTTCCCTGATGATAATGTGGATTTTGTTGAAATTTCAAATACATATATTCGAGTTGGTTCCTTAACTTCAAAATACGGGTCGAACATGATTTCCAGCTTTTCAAATTACGGAAAAAAGAATGTAGACGTATTTGCACCCGGATCGGCAATCTATTCTACATTCCCGGAAAACGAATACAAAAGCATAAGCGGAACTTCTATGGCTGCTCCTGCTGTTGCCGGTGTTGCGGCTTTAATTCGTTCGTATTTCCCAAAATTAACCGCGGCACAAGTAAAACAGGTTATTTTAGATTCCGGACTTGCGGTTAAAACCAAAGTTATTGTTGGTGGCGATACCAATAACGTGAAACCTTTTGCCGATTTATCAAAATCATCAAAAATGGTTAACGCTTATAATGCCTTAATTATGGCATCAAAAATTTAAACCTTTAAAAATTGATTTTAAAGAGGCTGTCGAAATAGTCTAATTCGACAGCCTCTTGTTTATAATTCTATCAAAAAAATTCAATAAAAAAATAATCTATCATGAAAAAAATAATGCTTCCTTTTTTCAGTTTTTTACTAGTGCTATCCTGTAATAGTCAAAAAAATATAGCCGTTGCCCAAACACCAACGCCCACAATGCCAGCATCAGCACCAAACTCAGGTTATTGGCAGCAACATGTAGATTATAAAATGCATATTGATATGGATGTAAACACCTATCAATACAAAGGAAAACAAGAATTGATATATACCAATAACTCGCCAGATGTTTTACACCGTGTCTATTATCATTTGTACTTTAATGCCTTTCAACCCGGAAGCGAAATGGATGTGCGCTCCAGAACCATTGCGGATCCAGATGCAAGGGTTGGCGATAGAATTAGCAAATTAAACCCTAACGAGATTGGTTATATAAAAGTAAATTCTTTAAAACAAAACGGTGTAAATATTAAACATGAAACCGTTGGTACGGTATTAGAAGTCGATTTAGCAAAGCCTATTCAACCAGGTGAAAAGGCGACTTTTAACATGGATTTTGATGCCCAAGTTCCGGTTCAGATTCGCCGTTCGGGCAGAAATAGTAAAGAAGGTGTGGCACTATCCATGGCGCAATGGTATCCTAAACTGGCGGAATACGATTTTGAAGGTTGGCATGCCGACCCATATATTGGAAGGGAATTCCATGGCGTTTGGGGCGATTTTGATGTTAAGCTCAGTATTGATAAAAACTATATTGTTGGCGGTACGGGCTATTTACAAAATCCCAATCAAATTGGTTATGGTTACGAAACCGGCACGGTTAATAGACCCAATACCGATAAACTCACTTGGCATTTTAAAGCCCCTAATGTGCACGATTTTACATGGGCTGCAGACCCAGATTATATACACGATGTGTTACAAATGCCCAATGGCCCCACACTTCATTTCCTTTACAAAAAAGATTTGAATGCCAATGAACTGGAAAATTGGAAAAAACTTCAGCCTAAAACAGCTGAACTCATGCAGTTTTTCAATAAGCACATTGGTAACTACCCGTACAAACAATATTCTGTAATTCAAGGTGGCGATGGCGGTATGGAATATGCCATGAGCACATTAATAACAGGAAAAAGAAGCTTTGGTAGCTTGGTTGGTGTAACGGCACATGAACTCGCACACACATGGTTTCAATTTTTACTGGCCACAAACGAAACGAAACACGAATGGATAGACGAAGGCTTTACCGTATATATTAGCAATCATGCCATGAATGAGGTGATGAACCAAGGTAAAAAAAATCCTCTAGCCAATGCCTACAACAGCTATATTGGCTTAGCTCGGTCTAGCGTAGAACAGCCACTTACCACACACGCAGACAGGTATGAATTTAACAGTGTTTATGGCACCCAAGCTTACAGTAAGGGCGCGGTGTTTCTAGCACAATTAGGGTATGTAATTGGTGAAGAAAATCTGCAAAAAACCATTAAAAAATATTTTAAAGATTTTGCCTTTACACACCCAAAACCTTTTGATATTATACGAACAGCAGAAAAAGTGACTGGATTAGAGCTCGACTGGTATTTTATAGATTTTGCACAAACCACAAATACTATTGATTACGGTGTTAAATCTGTTGAAGGAAACACGATTACTTTAGAGCGTATCGGGTTAATGCCCATGCCTATTGATGTAACGGTAACTTATAACGATGGAAGCACCGAAGATTTCTATATCCCATTAAGAATGATGCGTGGCGAAAAACCAACTAAGGCGACAATAATAAAAGATTGGGCTTGGGCTTATCCCACCTATGCGTTTGAAACCTCAAAGGCCATAAAATCGGTTCAAATAGACCCTTTGGAAATGATGGCAGATGTTGATAAAACGAATAACAGAATCAGTATTTAAAGTTACTATAAAAAAGCGTTGAATAACTTAATTGCATATCGGTTATTTTTTTAATAGGTTTGGATATACTAATGTTGGCAACCATAACAAAAACATGCAATTAAAAGATAAAACGGTTTTAATAACAGGTGGAGCATCTGGAATTGGCAAAATAATGGTTCGTTTAATGTTAGAACGAAAAGCCAAAGTAATTATTTGGGACATTAATCAAGAAAGCATTGATAAAACCATAGCTGAATTTTCAAACATTGGAGAGCTATTTGGGTACAACGTTGATGTTTCAAACCTGAAACAAATTCAAGATACCGCTAAAAAAGTTAAATCGGATTTAGGTGTTGTTGATGTATTAATCAATAATGCCGGCATAATAGTTGGCAAATATTTCAATGAGCATACGGCCTCCGATATTATGAAAACAATGGAAATTAATGCAACTGCCCCCATGTTTATCACCATGGAATTTCTTAAGGATATGTTGCATCAAAATTCAGGACATATTTGCAATATTGCTTCGTCTGGCGGGTTGATTTCAAACCCTAAAATGTCTGTTTACGCAGCAAGCAAATGGTCGCTCATAGGTTGGTCGGACAGTTTGCGTTTGGAGATGAAGCAATTAGATAAAAAAATAAATGTTACCACAATAATGCCCTACTACATCAATACAGGTATGTTTGATGGCGTAACATCCAAAATTCCAATTCTTGAACCGAAAGCCGCAGCGTTAACCATTGTTAAGTCGATTGAGAAGAATAAAAAATTAATAAGTATCCCGGGCTACATTTACAGATTTACACGTTTCGGTCAAGCCGTAATGTCGATTAATATTTTTGATTGGTTTGCTGGAGACGTGCTGGGAATTTATAAAACCATGGAGCATTTCACAGGTCGTAAAAAGTAACGTTTAAATGGATCCGTCTTAAATCAAGTCCACACAAATTATTACAGTTATTCTATCTTTTCTTTAAAAAAAAATTGTCGGATTACACATTAATCGTAATATTGCAATTAACTAATAAAAGGAAAATGGGACTCGCAAAAACCGAAATGTTTACAGACCAACAAAATGAAATTGCACTTTTCGCAAAAGTTTTTGGTCATCCTGCCAGAGTAGCAATCTTACAACAACTCTTTAAAATAGACGCTTGCTATTGTGGTGATTTGGTCAACGAAATTGGATTGGCACAACCAACCATTTCGCAACATTTAAAAGAATTGAAACATTTAGGATTAATTAAAGGGAATGTTGAAGGGACAAGTGTTTGCTATTGCATTAACGCCGAAAATTGGATAAAAATGAAAGAGACTATGCTGCAATTTCTAAATCAAGATATCTCCAATAATGAAGACTGTTGTTAAAAAAAATTTACAAATCAACCGTTTAATCACAACAAACATGATAACCGAAAAAACAACCTTGTACACCGAAATTAAACGTGTAATTAACGCTTTAAATATTGATGGTATATCCAATGAACGTAAAGCAATTTTACAACCGCTAGCGGATTTTATTCAGGCAAAAGTTTCAAATCATCAAGAAATTCGCATCAACTTTATCTGCACGCACAATTCACGAAGAAGTCATTTATCCCAAGTTTGGGCGCAAACCCTAGCTTATTATTTCAATATTAAAAATGTGTTTTGTTATTCAGGTGGCACGGAAACCACGGTGCTTTTTCCAATGGTTGCAAAAACATTGCGGAACTCGGGATTTCAAATAAAAACCATTTCAAAAAACGAAAATCCCATTTACGCTATTAAATATGCCGACAATGCGCATCCAATAATCGGTTTTTCAAAAAAAATGGATGATGATTTTAATCCAAAATCTGCATTTGTAGCGGTTATGACTTGCGATTCGGCAAATGAAGCCTGTCCTTTAGTTCCAGGTGCAGAACAACGCGTCCCGATAACTTTTGAAGACCCAAAAGCTTTTGACAACACCCCACAACAGGTTGAAAAATACCATGAAAGAAGCCTGCAAATCGCCACCGAATTGTTTTACGTTTTCTCGCAAATAAACCCCTAAAAAATGGCAGCAAAAAAACTAAGTTTTCTCGACAGAAATCTAACCTTATGGATATTTGTAGCCATGGCCATTGGTGTTGCGCTTGGCTATTTTATACCCTCATTTCCCAATATTATAAACTCGTTTAATAGCGGAACAACAAATATTCCGATTGCTATCGGGTTGATTTTAATGATGTATCCACCTTTGGCAAAAGTCAATTATTCGTTGTTACCAAAGGTATTTAGAAACACAAAAATACTTTCCATTTCGCTTATCCTTAATTGGATTATCGGTCCTGTTTTAATGTTTGTTTTGGCCATTACCTTTTTACGTGATTATCCCGAATATATGGTCGGACTCATTTTAATTGGTTTGGCACGTTGCATCGCTATGGTTTTGGTGTGGAACGACCTCGCGGAAGGCAGCAGCGAATACGGCGCGGGTTTAGTGGCGTTAAATAGCATTTTTCAAGTGTTTGCCTACAGTTTTTATGCCTGGGTTTTTATCACGGTACTTCCGCCTTATTTTGGATTTGAAGGCGCTATCGTAGATATTTCCATTGGAACAATTGCTGAAAGTGTTGCCATTTATTTGGGAATTCCTTTTGTAATGGGCATATTAAGCCGACTCATTTTAGTAAAATTAAAAGGCGAAGCATGGTACAGCAATACATTTATTCCAACCATTTCACCAATTACCTTAATTGCCCTTTTGTTTACCATTGTAATTATGTTCTCGCTGAAAGGCGAATTAATTGTTAAAATCCCGATGGATGTCCTCATCATTGCAGTGCCGTTGCTTATCTATTTTACTTTAATGTTTATTATAGGTTTCTTCGTTACCAAGGCATCAGGCGCAAAATACGATAAAACAGCTTCGGTGGCATTTACAGCGGCCGGTAATAATTTTGAATTGGCAATTGCGGTTGCGATTGCTGTTTTCGGACTAAATTCTGGACAAGCATTTGCCGGAGTTATTGGGCCTTTGGTTGAAGTCCCCGCATTGATTTTATTGGTTAAGGTTTCCTTTTGGTTACGGAAAAAATATTACGGTAAAACCAACGAATAAAGCCGAATATATTATCAATTCAAAACCTATTTCTGCATTAAGGATATTTGTGAAGTTATTCGTTTAAAGTTCTTAAAGTAGCTTGGAAACCACCAATTGACCAACTAACAAATACATATTTTACTACCTTTGGCTTTTAAAACCATTGTTGTTGAAACTTACCTACTCAAAAAAAGAAAAACTTAAAAGCAAAAAACTCATAGACCAGCTGTTTGTAGAGGGGCAATCGGTTTCTGCGTATCCACTGCGTTTGGTGTATTTGCAAACCAATTTTGATGATGGGATTATTGCAAAAACCGGGGTTTCGGTAAGTAAACGCAACTTTAAAACGGCCGTTGATAGAAACCGTATAAAACGTTTATTAAGAGAAGCTTATAGACTAAATAAAGCCGATTTTTTTAACAATTTAACAACACAACATGCGTTTATGATTTTGTACATTGGCAAAGATAAACCCACATTTACCCAAGTTGAAACCAAAATGAAACACGTATTTAAAAAGTTTTTGGACAAGGTTTCAGAATAAAAAATGCTTTTATGAAATTTATTTCTTACTTCTTTTTGTTGATATTTCCCTTGATGTGTGCTAAAACACCATCACATACTGAAGTTGATGTTCTTAGCTCTGAAAAGTTTTATTTAGAAGAATCTCCAACCATAAATGGTTTTGTTTCTTCATCAACCGAAGCTATCAAACAACAAATAATCAAAGAATCTTATTTACATTTTGAAACTCAAAATTTAGATAAAACTTATAATCAAATCAAACATTTTATTATTCAAAATAAAGGGTTCATCCAAGATGATAAATCTAATAAATCGTACAATACGATCACTAGGCATTTAGTCATAAGAATACCCACAACTAATTTTCAAAAAACAATAGATTCTATTAGTAATCATGTTTCTTTTTTTGATACCAAAAGCGTGTCATCAAAAGATGTAACCGAAGAGTTTATTGATTTAGAAGCACGACTAAAAGCAAAGCAAACCTTAGAAAAACGCTATTTAGAACTGCTTTCGAAAGCAAAAAATGTAAAGGAAATTCTTGATATTGAAAAAGAACTATCTAAAATTAGGGAGGAAATTGAAGCTAAACAAGGACGGTTAAAATACCTTACAAACAAAGTCGCCTTAAGCACTTTAAATATAGAATTCTATAAACATACAGTCGAAAGTGGCGTAACGGTTTCATACGGAACAAAAATGTGGAACGCCATTAAATCTGGTTTCAATGGATTGTCTATGTTTTTTATAGGTGTGTTACATATTTGGCCGTTTATAATTATACTTATAACCTTGTTCTTTTTGATAAAAAAATGGTTAAAAAAAAAGAAATAATAAAATGAAAAATCTCCTAAAAAAGAAAATAATAATTCCTGTTCTAGCATTAACTATCCTTTTTACGGGATCTGCTTTTAAAAACGATTTTTTTGAAATCGCCAAACAAATAGAAATATTCACCACTTTGTTTAAAGAACTCAACATGAATTATGTTGACGAGACCAATCCGGGTGATTTAATGGATACCGCCATAAAAAGCATGTTGGCCGATTTAGACCCGTATACCAACTTTTTAAACGAACAAGATGTTGAAGCCGCCAGAATCAATAATACCGGCGATTATATTGGAATTGGAGCCAAAGTGCGAACCCTTAAGGACAAACTCGTTATTGTTGAGCCTTATAAAGATTATCCAGCCGATAAAGCGGGTTTAAAAGCCGGAGACGAAATTATTAAAGTGGGCAATACCTCTGTTGAAAGCTATAAAGATGATGCGGGCAATTTACTAAAAGGCGCTCCGGGAACTTCGGTTGAAGTGACTTACAAACGACAAAACCAAACCAAAACAGCCACCATAAACAGAGCGGAAGTTGAAATTAATGCGGTACCTCATTTTTCAATGATTAATGAAAAAACCGGGTATATTGTGCTGTCGCAATTTAATAACAAAGCAGCCTCGCAAACCAATTACGCACTTCGGGATTTAAAGGCTCAAGGAGCCGAACGCATAATTCTGGATTTACGCGGCAACCCGGGCGGATTGCTAAACGAGGCCATAAAAATTGTTAATTTATTTGTGCCAAAAGGGCAATTGGTGGTAACCACAAAATCTAAAGTAAAAAAATATAACCGAACCTATTATACACAAAAAGATCCGATTGATAACGAAATTCCTTTAGTGGTCGTAATCGATGGCGGTAGTGCATCGGCAAGCGAAATTGTTTCCGGCGCATTACAAGATTTAGATCGCGCCGTAATTGTGGGCTCCAGAAGTTTTGGTAAAGGTTTGGTGCAGCGCCCAAAAATTCTAACCTATGGCACGCAGGTTAAAATAACCATTTCCAGGTATTATACGCCTTCGGGCCGATGTATCCAGTCTTTGGATTATTGGAATAGAAACGATAAAGGCGAGGCCGTTAGGGTAAAACAAGAAAATTACAATGCTTATAAAACCAAAAACGGTCGACAGGTTTTTGATGGCGGCGGCGTGTTCCCTGATGAAAACTTAGGCACCTTAAAAAACTCTGCGGTTATTAATGCCATAGCAAACGAAAACCTGATATTTGATTTTGCCACACAATATTATTACAACAATCAAATCACCGATATTGATAATTTTAAACTATCGGCTTCAGATTTTTCAGATTTTAAAAACTATTTAAAGGCCAATCATTTTTCCTTTGAAACCCAAACCGAAAAAGTACTTTTAAAAGCCTTTGAAACGGCTGAAAAAGAAGATTTAGGTGATGCCATTAAATCGGATTACAACACCTTAATTTCAAATTTAAGCACTTCAAAAACCAAAGCTATTGACGAGAATAAAGACTATTTGTTAACGCTTTTAACCAAGGAGATTGTAAAACGCTATGTTTACAGAGAGGGTTTATACGACTATTACAAAATTAACGACCCAAAAATAAAGAAAGCTACCGAAATTCTTAATAGCCCTTTAGCCTATTCCAATTATTTAAGATAAAACAGTATCTTTATACTTATATTCTATTCCCCCAAGTAATGAATAAATTAATTAGACTTATACTAATTGTACTTTGCTGTAATATCGCTTCTTCTCAAAGCAAACTTACGCACGATGTGTATTTTGATACCGATAAATACGTTGTACCATCTACCGAAGAAAACAGATTGCTGCTCTTTATCTCTAATTTAACCGATATCGATATTGAATCTATTTCCATTTATGGTTTTTGTGATGATGTTGGGGCCGATGATTATAACCTCATACTATCGCAACAACGCGCCGATGCCATAAAATCTATTTTTTCAAATAACGAAATAAGCGAATCATTAATTTCCAATGTTGATGGAAAAGGTAAAATTTTACTCAAAATAGTTAATGAAAAGAACCTTTTGAAAATTAGGGGTTTAAACCGAAAAGTAGAAATTATTGTAAAACCAAAGCCGAAAATTGTTGAAGAAGTTAAGCCCATTGCGGAAACTGATAAAAAGAAAGATGTCCCGGAACAAATAAAAAGCAAACTTAAAGTTGGCGATAAAATAACTTTTGAAAATATTTTATTTAAAACGGGGTATGCTACGGTTACCCCCGATTCTAAAAAAATACTAAATGCTATTGCCGACGCTTTAGTTGAACGCGACGATATTTATTTTACCATTCAAGGGCATGTTTGCTGTACGCAATTTTCGCGAGATGCCGTAAACAGAAAAACCAAAAAACGTAATTTATCTGAAGCTAGGGCGAAATATGTATATAATTATTTTGCCAAAAAAGGCGTTAGTAAAAAAAGGATGCGCTATATGGGTATGCGCCGAAAATTTCCACTTGGTGGCGACCCAAAATTTGATAGACGTGTTGAAATTTTAATTACGTATGTGGGTAATGAGAATTAAAAATGTATGGTTAATAAAATTAACTTTTTTACCTTATACTTATTTTTAATAAGTACCTATTGTATTTCTCAAAACACCTTTGTGCCCGATGATAATTTTGAACAAGCTTTAATCGATTTGGGCTACGATTCAGGTCCTTTAGATAATTTTGTACCTACCGCAAACATTAATACCGTAACCAATTTAGATGTCGCCTCATTAAACATTTCCGATCTAACCGGGATTCAAGATTTTGCAGCCTTATCTATTCTTGATTGCTCGGATAATAATCTTTCCAGCTTACCGATTAGCTCCAATTTAAACCTTACCGAATTATTTTGTAACAACAACGCCTTAACCAGTTTAAATGTTTCGGCACTTTCGCTTTTAAAAATACTGTGGTGCGATTTTAATCAGCTTACAGCCATTGATGTTAGTAATAATTCAGATTTAATTTCATTAACCTGTGGTGATAATTTGATAACCAGTTTAGACGTAACACAAAACTTAAATCTAAATGTTTTGGTGTGCGAAAACAATCAAATACTAAATATAGATGTGACCCAGAATTTAACCCTAAACTCTTTACTTGTAAGAGGTAATCTGCTCACCACTTTAGATGTTACCAAAAACACCAATTTGGCTTTTTTAGATTGTGGCATCAATCAGCTCACTAATTTAGACGTCACCCAAAATTCCAATTTGCGTGTTTTACTCTGCTTTAATAACCTATTAACAAGTTTGGATGTTACCCAAAATACACTGCTTAGCGATTTAAGTTGTGTGCATAATCAAATTACACAATTAGATATGTCTAAAAACACTTCATTGGTAAATTTAGATTGCAGTCATAATGATTTGTGCTGGCTAAACATTAAAAATGGCACCAACGAAAATGCAACCATTATGCATTTTGATTTTAATCCTAATTTAACCTGTGTGGTAGTGGACGATGCCTCACTAAGTTACCCAAATTGGAAACCTTATCCGTATTCAAACTTTGTTAACGAATTATCCGAGTGCTCAAATTTTGTTCCGGTTGACACGTTACAGAATTTTATTGGTACAAACTATACTTTACCTGTACTTAACGACGGAAATTATTATACCCAATCAGGCGGAAACGGTACGTTATTACAGGCTGGAGATGTTCTAAACAGTTCTCAAACAATTTATATTTACAACGAAACAAGTTGCGATAGCAACGAATCCAATTTTACGGTTACCATTACAACCGAAGATTATTTTATTCCTAAATATTTTACACCAAACAACGATGGTAAACACGATTATTGGGTCGTTACAGACATAAATAACAGTATAAATAACATTTCAATTTATAACAGGTATGGGCAATTACTAAAGTTTTTGCTTCCTAATTCCCAAGGTTGGGATGGGATTTATAATGGTGAATTATTACCAACAGATAGTTATTGGTACAAAATTACCTTAAACAACAGAGAAGTTTTACGAGGTTATTTTGCTTTAAAAAGATGATTTTTTTATCTTTTTGTTTCTCTACTTTTAATAGTCATCTATGAAGTGTATTTAAAAACAGCCGATTAACACTCTGTTTTGTCGGTATTAGCGTGTGCTTCATCTAAGTTCGTGTATTTTAACCAAATAAATTTGAGAATAGTCTAAAAATTTCGTGCTAAAATCTTTGTTGCTATAGGTTTGGGGTACCCAATAAATAACAAATCTATTGAACATGAAAAAAATTACTTTATTATTCGTTTTAATTTTTACATTAAATAATGTTTTTGCATCAGATCATGTAAAAGAAGACAATCTACAAAAGACAAATACTGATAATAAAAAAGAAGCAGCTACAACAAATAACTCCAAATTAATAGCTGGTTCTTTTTACGGTGAAGACTTATCAGAAGGAGATTTAGTTAGCTTAAAAAACCTAAAGTTTAAAACAGGATATCGTTATTTAACGCCAGAATCTAAAGACGTTTTAAAAGAATTAGCTGAATTTTTAGTTCAACGTACAGATATTTACTTTACAATAAATGGTCATGTTTGTTGTACCAGTGGAGGAATTGATGCTAAAAATAAAGAAACAGGAATTGCAAACTTAAGTATTGTAAGAGCAAAATACATTCGTGATTATTTAGTAAAGTATGGTGTAGATGCTAAAAGAGTTAGATATAGAGGTTTAGCTGGAAAATATAACTTAGAAGAAGAAGGAAGAGTAGACTTATATATTCGACGTGTTGCTGATGTTTTATACTACTAACTAATTGAAAAACCGACCGTATAAAATTGCTAGTAATGTACATTTTAAAAATCTGAATACATTTAAAAAAATCTTCGCTTTATTTTTAAAACACAATTGTAAAAAAGGTTTATTTATTGGAACACCATAACAATATGAGGTATATTATCTTCAAGATATTCATCACCAATAGCCTTAAAACCTAAATTATTATAAAATTTATTCAAATATGTTTGAGCCGAAATTTTAATTTTTGTTTCATTAAAATGATTTTTCACGGCCTCAATTGAAGCTTTCATTATAGCATATCCATATTTATATTGGCGTTCGTTTTTTGCAACCACTACACGACCAATACTGGCTTCATCAAAATAATAACCTGGTTTAAAAATACGCGTGTAAGCTATTATTTTATCATTTTTAATACCTAAAACATGCAGTGCTTTTTCGTCTTTTCCATCTAAATCTTGATACACACAATCTTGCTCCACTACAAAAACTTCGCTACGTAATTGTAATAAATAGTACAACTCGTCGATTGATAATTCTTGGAATTTTTTAACTTTTATTTCTAACATGAAATTCGTTATTGTGAGTTTTTTTAAGGCGTAAAAATATTTTTAACTCATCTTATTTTAAACTATTTTAAACAGATTACCACGTCGTAAACTTCTTGGAATGACGTTTTAATTTAATCTTGAACGATAACATCTTTCGCATCATCTTTTCCAAATTCCGGTTGGATATTTACGTGGTTGATACCGTATTTATCCAACAAAAAATCTTCAATTTTATGTAAAATAATATCAAATTGAGATAGGGTTATATCTTCTTTAAAATCGATGTGTGCTTCCAAATGAATTTCATCTTCGTTCAGTTGCCAAATGTGTACATGATGTACATTTTTAATGTTCTCAAAGGTATTGATTTCATCTACTATTTTATGGATAGGCGTTGAATCTGGTGTAAATAACATGAGTACTTTAGTGGAATCCTTTAGCAAATCAAAACCCATCCAAATTAAATAAACCGCAATAGCAAAAGTAAGCACACTATCTACCCAAAATAATTGGTAGTATTTCATAAGCAACCCACCGATAAAAACCGCAACACTCGCCATCATATCGGTTAATAAATGGAGGTAGGCGCTTTTCATGTTCATATTGGATTCAGCATCTTTTTTCAATAAAAGAACACTAAAACCGTTTCCTAAAATAGCGATTAAAGACAACCAAATCACTAAATTAGATTCGATTTCCTGTGGGTTTTGAAAACGTTCAACCGCTTCAATAATCAACAAAACAGCAACAATAATTAAGGTGGCTGCATTTATAAAAGCCGCTAATATTTCGGCCCTTTTATACCCAAATGTTTTTTTAAATGAAGCTTTTCGTTTTGATAGTTTATCGGCTACATAACTAATAATAAGCGAAATAACATCGCTAAAATTATGCAGCGCATCGCTTAAAAGTGCCAAACTGCCAGACATTAAACCGCCAACAACCTGAGCTATTGTTATAGCTATATTTAATAAAATGGATATAAAAAGATTGCGTCCTTTTAAGTCGGGATGTGCATGTGTGTGATTATGAGAATGGTGATGACCCATTTAACACGATAATGGAATTTTATCTACCCTATTTTGATGTCTACCACCTTCAAACTCGGTATTTAAAAACGTATCAACCATCTCAACAGCTTGATGTATAGCAGTAAATCGTGCAGGAATACACAAAACATTAGCGTTATTATGCTGTCTGGTTAACGTTGCTATTTCTTTATTCCAACATAAACCAGCGCGAATTTTTTGGTGTTTGTTAGCTGTCATCGCAACACCGTTGGCGCTACCGCAAATTAGTATTCCGAATGTGGATTTGTTAGTTTCAACAGCTTCGGCAACCGGATGTACAAAATCTGGATAATCTACGCTATCGCTAGCATCGGTCCCAAAATTAATAACAGTATAACCTTTGGTTTCTAAATGTTTTTTTATAGCGAATTTATAATCGGTCCCCGCGTGATCGTTTCCTATAGCAATTGTCATTTTTTATATATTAGTTTGTAATAACACAAAGGTAATAATAATTAACATTGTCAATTACTATATTCATTACTTGTTAATAAGTGTTCATTATTTTTTAAAAGAAAAACATGGTATATCCAATTAATTTTACAAGCAAAAACCCATGTCAATCCACCAAAAATTTAAGTCACTTTTTTTAGCAATGTTATGAGATTAAAAAATGGTACCTATAAACATGAAATTTTAAAAAGTTATGAGTAAAACACTGTTAATTTTGGTTGTTAACAACTGTGCATATAAAATTTAAATCAGCTAAATATTAAAGTTTTAAGGACAAATAGTATGTTAATAAACTATTAATAGAATGCTATTGTAATACCATCAAAATA
>NZ_JBLWYT010000012.1:0-75410 GCF_048381975.1 Hwangdonia sp.
TCATTTCTGAGAGGTTTAAAACCACAAACTTGCAGTTAAAAAGTGCGGGCGGGGAGACTCGAACTCCCACACCTCGCGGCACTAGATCCTAAGTCTAGCGTGTCTACCAATTCCACCACGCCCGCTTTTACTCCGATAAATATCGGGATGCAAATATAAACAAGATTTTTAAATTGCAAACTTCTTTACCACTAAAAACATTCTTTTTTTATACTTTTGGAAATAACTTTATAAACTCACTATGACCAACGTAAAATCATACATTAAAGAACATAAACAACGCTTTTTAAACGAACTTATCGAGCTGTTAAAAATCCCATCGATTAGTGCAGATTCAGCCTATAAAAACGATGTACTTAAAACTGCAGACGAAATTAAAATCAGTCTTGAAAAAGCGGGATGCGACCATGTGGAAATTTGCAAAACCGCGGGCTACCCCATAGTTTACGGCGAAAAAACAATAGACAAGAATTTACCAACCGTTCTGGTTTACGGGCATTACGATGTGCAACCACCAGACCCCTTAGATTTATGGCACTCACCACCTTTTGAGCCCATTATCAAAAAAACCGAAACACACCCCGAAGGCGCTATTTTTGCGCGAGGCGCTTGCGACGACAAAGGCCAAATGTACATGCACGTAAAAGCCATGGAGTTTATGACTACCACCAACCAACTGCCCTGCAACGTTAAATTTATGATTGAGGGCGAAGAAGAAGTGGGCAGCTCAAACCTTGCCATATTTGTAAAAGAAAACCAGGAGAAATTAAAAAACGATGTCATTCTTATTTCCGATACGGGAATGATTGCGCCCGATGTACCATCCATCACAACCGGACTTCGAGGGTTGAGCTATGTTGAAGTTGAAGTTACGGGCCCAAACCGCGACTTGCACTCAGGCTTGTATGGCGGTGCCGTGGCAAACCCTATCAATGTATTGGCTAAAATGATTGCATCGCTTCACGACGAAAACAATCACATCACGATCCCGGGATTTTACGATAAAGTTGAAGAACTCTCTAAACAAGAACGCCAGCACATGGCAAAAGCACCTTTCAATTTAGAAGAATATAAAAAAGCATTGGATATAAATGCGGTTTACGGCGAAGCAGGCTACACCACAAACGAGCGCAATTCCATCCGCCCAACCCTAGATGTTAACGGTATTTGGGGCGGTTACACGGGCGAAGGCGCCAAAACCGTAATTGCCAGTAAAGCTTTTGCCAAAATATCCATGCGCTTAGTGCCCCATCAAAATTGGGAAGAGATCACCCAACTGTTTAAAACCCATTTCGAAAGTATAGCGCCCCCAGGCGTAACCGTAAAAGTAAAGCCGCACCACGGCGGGCAAGGGTACGTTACCCCAATCGATAGCATCGGTTATCAGGCGGCAAGCAAAGCCTATCAAGACACGTTTGGCAAAACCCCAATTCCGCAACGCAGCGGCGGCAGCATCCCCATTGTATCGCTGTTCGAGCAGGAATTAAAAAGCAAAACCATTTTAATGGGCTTCGGGCTAGACAGCGACGCCATCCATTCACCAAACGAACATTTCGGCATTTTCAACTATTTAAAAGGCATCGAAACCATCCCATTGTTTTATAAATATTTCACCGAATTATCTAAATAATTTTTTGGGTGTTACCCCGCTTTTAATGGCGGGGTCGCGCTTTCCACTATATCTTTTTAAAAGGTCATTGCGAAAAAAGAACATCTGTGGCAATCTGCTTAATTTTAGTTTTATGCTAACTTGTTTACTATCAATTTTTAAAAAGGATGCCGTTTCAATCGCTAACACGACAGCCATTACCTAATGAAAAACCAACACAACCAACATCTTTTTCTACTTGTTTTAGCAACACTTTTTATAAGTACTTCGGGCGCATTGGGCAAACATATCGATATGCCAACTCCTGTTATTATTTGGTGGCGTGCCAGTATTGCCGGGGTTATTCTATATGTGTTTTGCAGATATAAAAAAATTAGTTTAAAAATAAATTCAAAAAAAGACCTAGTTCTTTTTATTTTAAGCGCCCTACTTATGGCAGGGCATTGGCTTACGTATTTCTATGCCTTAAAACTGTCAAACGTCGCCATTGGTATGCTATCATTATTTGTTTATCCAATACTTACGGCATTTTTAGAACCGCTATTCTTTAAAATAAAATTCGATTCCATTTATATATTCCTCGGAATTTTGGTGCTCGTTGGTATTTATATATTAGCTCCAGAATTTGATTTGGAAAGCACACACGTAAAAGGTATTTTATTCGGGTTGGTTTCGGCCTTAATGTATGCGTTGCGCAATATTGTTTCAAAAAAACTGATAAGCAATCAGTACCATGGCACCTCAATAATGCTATATCAAATTGGTATTGTTACTTTGGTTTTGTCCCCTGTTTTGGTTTTTATGGACACCTCCGGTATAATAACTCAGTACCCCTATGTTTTAACTTTAGCTATTTTAACTACCGCCATTGGGCATAGCATGTTGGTTAATAGTTTAAAACATTTTACGGTAAGTACCGCCAGCATAATTAGCAGCATTCAACCCATTTTAGGAATTGTAATTGCTTTCATTTTTTTAAATGAAATACCAACTTGGAACACCTTTTTTGGCGGACTCATTATTCTTTCAACCGTAGCTATTGAAAGTGTGAGATCAAGCAGAAAATAGATATCCTACTTCAAATCCCACAGGTCTTTTTCCAATGATAAACCATGTTTTTTTTACTCTACAGTTGTAGAATTAAAATTTTTATTCTACATTTGTAGAGTTAACTCTAATAGTGTAGAACATGCAACTTTCAAAAACCGAAGAAGATTTAATGAATTATTTATGGAAGCTCGAAAAAGCTTTTATGAAGGACTTACTGGACGCTTATCCAGAGCCAAAACCAGCAACCACAACCGTCGCCACCCTTTTAAAACGGATGACAGACAAGGGTTTTATCGCTTATAACTTATTTGGAAAATCTCGCGAATATTATCCGTTGGTTAAAAAGAAAGACTATTTCTCAAAACATGTAAACGGACTGATTAAAAACTTTTTTAACGATTCCGCAAGTCAGTTTGCATCGTTTTTTACCAAAGAGACGAATTTATCGAAAGAAGAATTAGAGCATTTAAAAGCCCTAATTGATAGCGAAATTAAAAAGAAGTAAATTATGGTATTATTCATCCTAAAATCCAGTGCCTGTTTAGCTGTTTTTATGCTGTTTTACAAGTTGTTTCTTGAAAAAGAAAGCGTGCATCATTTTAAACGTTTTTATCTTTTGGGTGCTTTGTTGGTTTCCATGGTTATTCCGTTTATAACCTTTACAGAATATGTTCAAGTTGAACCCGTTCAAGAATTTATGCCGTTTCAACCCTTAGCATTTACCGATGCTACTGTTGAAAAAAATACGTCATGGCAAGATTATACTCCAAACATTTTATGGAGTATTTATGCTTTGGGAGTCATTATATTTTCAATTCGATTCTTAAAAAATCTATTTCAATTATTCCAAAAAATAAAAACCAATCCCAAATTTAAAAATCAAAGTTTCATTAATGTTTTATTAGTCGATTTAGTACATCCGCATACCTTTTTTAATTACATCTTTTTAAATAAAAACAAATACGAGCACAATCGTATTCCAAACGAAGTGTTATGGCACGAACAAACGCACGCCAAACAAAAACACGCTTTGGATATTTTATGTATTGAGCTGCTCCATATTATATTTTGGTTTAATCCGTTGCTTTATTATATAAAAAAGGACATCAAACTCAATCATGAGTTTTTAGCAGATCAGGCCGTTTTAAAACAGGGTATCGACACTAAAAATTATCAACAGTTATTGCTCGCATACTCATCTCCCAATAACTATCGGAATGCTAGAACTAATCAGCTAGCAAATGCCATCAATTATTCATTAATCAAAAAACGATTTACAGTTATGAAAACACAAACATCAAAAAAAGCCTTTTGGCTTAAAGGATTACTTATTTTGCCCATTCTCGCTATTTTAATTTATGGTTTCAGCAAAAAAGAAATTGTTGAAAAAGAAGTAGCTTCATTTGAAACCTTAACGACCCAGGAAACCAAAAAAGGTGCTACCGAAGCTATGATAACGGAATACCGAGCGTTTATTACCGAATTTGAAAAAACAAATACTGTTTGGGCACCTAAATTAAATAGAGCTATTGCCATTTATGATTTAATGACGGACGAACAACGCGCAACCGTTAAAAAATATCCAGAATCGCCGCTTGCTAATTTGGCCACGATAAAATCAAAAATCCCAACCGAAGCCTTATTCAATTCATGGAAAAACAAAACAGAATTTGCCATTTGGATTGATAGCAAACATGTACCCAATGAAACTTTAAACAATTACAAAGCTTCAGATTTTAAATATTACACCAGCAGTTTTGTATATAATAATTCTAGAAGCGAAAAATTCCCTCAACCCTATCAAAATCATTTATACACAAAAAAAGGTTTTGAAGCATCTTATTTAAAAAAGAATGTAGCTCATTATAACAGTCTGAAAAACGACTATTTAAAAGCTGAAAAAGAATTTATAAATTCTGGCAAGAAGGATGATTCTGAATTACGGATTTTAAAAGTTAGATTGAATAAAGTTTACAATAAACTTTCTAATGCTGAGATTAAGAAATATGATGTTAAAGAGGTAACCACACAAAAGCAATCATCTGTTTATCAACAACAAGCAACCTCTAAACAAATTGCCGAATACAACAAACTAGCTAAACAAATTAGCAAACAAATAAAAAATAAAGGAACCATCAAGCTCCAACAAGTAAAAACGCTAAAGCATCTTTTTAGCTTAATGAGCAATAGCCAAAAAGAACAAGCGGAGCCTTACCCAGATTTATCTTTGTTACCACCACCTCCACCACCAGTTCCAAAACCCGCGAAAGCAGAAGGAACTGAAGTCCCAGCGGCTCCACCACATGCTCCAAAGCCTCCAAAATCGGAAAAAGCAAGAGAAATTACCGAGGTTCCGCCACCGCCTCCTCCAGTAATGAAAAATGCGGATGATAATATGAGCAATCATTCTAAAGAATTACAAAAAGCATGGAAAAAATTTAAAACAGAAGGCGATAAATATGGAAATGCTGTAAATAATTATTTAAAAAATAAAGAAGGAACATCAAGCGCGTTAAAAGAACAATACAAAGAAGTTATGAAACTTTACAATGCCTACCATGACATTGCAAAAAAGGAAAAGGCACATACGGTACCGCCACCGCCGCCTACAATGGACTCAATTTCTACTTACAATAGCCTAGCGCAAAGAACTAAATTTATTCCTACAAATAGAGAAAATAACATGTTGCGTTTAAGGTTACTTTATGATAAAATGTCGGATTTAAAAAAACCCAAAGTTGAATCCCCAAGCAGCATCGACAATTATATCTTACGATTAAATAGTTTAACAGAAGAACAAACTAAAAAAATCTACGAACATTTAAACAGTATAAATAAAAAAGCTAAATCTGAAGGTAGGAGATTTTATTCGGCAAAAGAATACAAAAAATTAGAAAAACTTTATTCAAGTTTTCTTATGGAAAGAAATTAAGATTAACCCATAGGTTAATCAAAACAAATAAACACTAGACCTGTTAGTTTATAAATCTAACAGGCTTTTTTTGTTAAAACATGTAACAAAACCATACTTTTTGCGTTCTAATAAGCATCAATCAAAAAATCAATCAAATCATGTTAAAGCGCTTTTTTATTATCTGCTCGGGCAGCGATACCGATATTTTAAATTCCTGTTCGGTTGGCGAACAAAACAAATACGCCGGCATTGGCGCTACCGTTTTCTTTACAGCCGTTATGGCGTTTATCGCGGGCAGTTATGCTCTTTACACGGTTTTCGACAACCTTTATACAGCCGTTTTCTTTGGCGTCATTTGGGGCTTGCTCATTTTTAATTTAGACCGCTATATTGTTTCAACCATAAAAAAAACGGGGAATGTTATCGATGAAATCATTCAAGCGTCACCAAGAATTATTTTGGCCATTATTATAGCCATTGTGATTGCAAAACCTTTAGAATTAAAAATTTTCGAAAAAGAAATCAATCAAGTGTTATTGGAACAAAAAAACGAACTCACTTTAGCCAATCAAAATCAAATAGCACAACAATTCACGCCAAATATCGCAGCACTCCAAAGCGACATAACAAGTTTACAGCAGCAAGTAGACACCAAAGAAGCCGAGGTTAATGCACTGTACGACACGTATATTGCCGAGGCAGAAGGAACAGCAGGTACCAAACTATTGGGCAAAGGGCCGGTTTATAAAGAGAAGCGGGAAAAACACGATGCTTTATTAGCGGAATTACAACAGTTAAAAACCGAGAACAAAGCCAAAATTGCCAACATTGAAAATGAAATTACCACACTTAAGGGTACTTATGAAACACAGGTTGCAAATACCCAACCCATCATCAGTAATTTTGATGGTTTAATGGCACGTGTAAATGCTTTAGGCGAGTTGCCTTGGCTGCCATCTTTCTTTATATTCTTATTGTTTTTAGCTATTGAAACCTCCCCTATTTTTGCGAAATTGTTATCGCCAAAGGGCGCTTACGATTTTAAACTTGAAGACCAAGAAACCGCTATAAAAACCACAGTGCTTCAAAATAAAAACCAACGTGAAACCTTGTTAAAAACAGATTCTGCCATAAACGACCGTATTTATAGCGATATTGAAAATGAGGAAGAATTATATACTTACAAGCGCAAAAAAGCTAGAGAGCTCATGCAGCTGCAAGCCGATGCTTTTATTAGACATCAAAAAAATGCGCTGTAACAACTATGCCGCGGTACCTGATGCGTCCGATTTAAAATGCTCGTATAAATCCTTGCAACCCAATCCGATTATCGACATCTTCTTGTTTTTAGATAAGGCTTCGTAATGCAATTGCGCCAAGGCGTCTACACCGTATTTATCCATCCACTCAATATTTTCAATGCTAATTGTAAGGGCATCTACGCGCTCGAAAACATTATCGAACGCTCTTTTAAACACATCTAAATTGCGCTTATTAAGAATGCCTTTCATTTTAAAAAAGTTGTTGTAGCTTGTAATTTCCAATTCCATAACTAAGTTGTTTTAAGTAGTTTAACAATAAATCTGAGGGAGACTAATCAACTGATTATCAAATAAAAGTATATAACTTTAAACGGAATTGCAGTATTTAATCGATGAATAGATTTCAACTTTAGATAAAAATATAATAAATGTCAAAATAATCGATGAGCAACCACTTTTAAAATAAGATTTTGCTATTTTTACTCTTATAAAAAACACTTTTATGAAACATATTATATTATTATTATGCCTAGTTTCTTTTTTGAATGGCACTGCACAAGCAACAGAAGATGAAGACAAAAAAAGCATTGAAAAAGTTTTAAAAAAGCAAAGAATTGCCTGGTCTAAAAATAATATCGAAGAGTTTATGGAGGGCTATTGGAAAAGCGATTCGCTTAAATTCTATGGCAAAAACGGTGTAACTTATGGTTGGTACGATACTTTAGATCGCTATAAAAAGGCCTATCCCACCGAAGACCACACCGGTAAATTAAGTTTTAAATTAAACGATATTTCTAAAATAAACGACGGAGCATATTTTGTTTTGGGCGAATATCATTTAAAGCGAAACGTTGGAAACGCAACCGGGATTTTTATGGTAATATTTAAAAAAATCAATGGGGAATGGAAAATTATTGCCGATACATCGAGTTAAATTATGCACCCAATAGTTAGAAAAGCGACTTTAAAAGATGTCCCTCTTTTATTAGAGTTTGAACAAGGTGTTATTGAAGCCGAAAGACCTTTTGACCCCACCATAAAAACTGGTCATATTACTTATTACAACATTCCTGAATTAATTACAAGCCCTACATCCGATGTTTTTGTTGTTGAAATTGAGAACGACATTGTGGCTTCCGGCTATGCAAAAATTAAATCGGATAGGCATTACTTAAAACATAAAAAGCAAGGGTATTTGGGGTTTATGTTTGTTTCGGAAAAACACAGAGGCAAACAGCTTAACCAACTTATAATTGATGCCTTATTAAAATGGTGTAAAACTCGTGATGTTTTCGAAATTAAATTGGATGTCTATCAAGATAATATACCGGCAATTAAAGCGTATGAAAAAGCAGGTTTTATAAAACACATGATTAATATGCGCTTGGATATTACGGATTTGGATTTATAACAGCCGCTAGTCTTCTTTTATAGGATAAATTTCCACATCATCTCCCAACCACGCGCTTAGTTTATCATATATTTTTTGTTGGTCGTTCTCTGAAAAATCTTTAATTCTAGTTCCGTGATGCCCGCCTTCCAAAACCATTTTTAAAGCATCCACACTGGGTTTTGGCGTTGGCGCACAGGCACCCCAAGGGTCGTTAGCCCCATAAATATATAAAATATGATCGCCTTTGTTTTCAACAAAATCCCTGACGTTTTTAATGTATTCCGGATTATAGGTTAAATCGACATCATCTGGCGCAAATCGCATATTTGAAGACGATTTTACAACTTTAAGCAAATCCTTTACAGGCTCTAAATCAAAACCATAATAGCCCAATTCTACCATATGCTGATAAAAAGACGGCAAATAATGATGGAACCCTTTATCGTTATACAAACCCATGCCGGAAATTTTAATTAAATACTGAAAACGTTCGTTTGCCGTAGCCGCCTCAGTTGGAATATCCTCACAATTACCGCCCCATTGCCAAAACGAAAACGGAAATTCCAACACCGCATATTCCAAAGCTTCTTCCATAGGCACTTTGGTAAATTGCATGGCTTCCTTTTCAGCGTAAGCTTTCAACGCTTTTAAAACAGTGTCTCTTTGTTTTAAAATAGCTCTTTGAAATGCTACAATCTTATTTCGACATTCATCAGTTCCGACAGAATTTATTAAATTTTCAGTTCTAATATCTTCTTGGGTGTTTATTAAAGGCGCTACGTAAGGCACCGCTACATCCACATCGTTTGGGTATTTTGATTTATAGATTAAAACCGTTTCGCCGCCTTTACTTATGCCTGTGGAAATCCATTTATTTGTGTAAAGCTGTTTTAATTTCGAAACGATGCTGTGGTAATCTTCAATCGCTTGATCGTTTTTTAAATACTGCCACGGAATGGGTTCTGGTCTGGATTTTCCGTAAAACCGATACTCAACCATAACCTGATTGGATTGTAAAACCTTGCTCAACTCGTACGTTTTATGTTTTGCATTATAGCCTTCAGTCACTAAAACGGTAGGTTTCGAATAATCGGTATGCGACACATACACAAAGTGATTAAAAGTGCCCGCTTCTAAATTATTATGATTTAAAGGTTGCTTTATAATAAGCTGATAGGCTTTTTTAAAATGGTCTTCAACTTTTATCGGACTGATTTCTGCTGAAGGAAATAACACTTTTAACTGTTCTTCGAAAGCCAATCCTTCTAATTTAACTCCAGATTCTTTACAGGAATTTATAGCTAAACTTACTAAAAACAGAATGAGTATTTTTTTTATGGCATGCATTGTTAATCGTTTTAAGTTTTAAAGATAAGCTATTATAAAAAGTAGATGCCTGTACTATATTATCCAAAACAAGTATGATTTTAGTAGATTGATAAATAATATTGAATTAAGATACCGAATTTGGTTATTTTTAACTTATGGAAAATATTTTACAAATAGACACCGATTTTATTGAAAATAACACGGTGTTTTCTGAGTTAATTGAAGCGTTAAAAAAAGGATTTTGTAACGATAACACCATGATTCCCATGCGGCATCATCACGATTTCCCGAACCCAGAAGTTAATGCCGATTCTACGTTGTTATTAATGCCGGCATGGAACCCAAGTAAGGATGCCGGTGTAAAAATAGTTACGGTAAGTCCAGAAAACGGACAGTTTAATTTACCATCAATTCAAGGCACATACATTTATTTTGATGCCGTAAAAGGCAGTATAAAAGCCATTTTAGAAGCTAAGAGTTTAACCGTAAAACGAACGGCTGCGGCATCAGCTTTAGCCTCATCGTTTTTATCGCGAAAAGATTCAAAGTCCATGTTAATGATTGGCACGGGCGCTTTATCAATCAACCTCATCAAAGCCCATGCAGCGGTACGCCCCATAAAACAAGTGTTTATTTGGGGGCGAAATTTAGAAAAAGCACAAGCCATCGCTTCTTCATTAAAAAATGAAAACTTTAGCGTACACGCCATTGAAACCATAGAAGAAAAAATAGCTGAAGTTGATATTATTTCAAGTGCCACACTATCTAAAGCACCATTGGTTTTTGGCAAATATTTAAACGCAGGACAGCATATTGATTTGGTGGGCGCCTATAAAAAAGATATGCGCGAAGCAGATGATGAAGCCATTAGCAAAGCCTCCGTTTTTATTGATACATTTCAGGGCGGATTAAAAGAAAGTGGCGATATTGTTATCCCGATAGAAAATGGCGTTCTTAATAAAGAAGCTATAAAAGCAGATTTATTTCAGTTGTGTTCAAATAAAAAGAACGGTCGCACTTCCGAAAAGGAAATCACCGTTTTCAAATCGGTTGGTCACGCCCTCGAAGATTTAGTCGCCGCTGGGTATTATTACAATAAATTTAAAAATGAATAACACCTATCAAAATATTTTAGATAAAACCAATTTTGAACCTCCAAAAGATTGGTTGCAAATTAAAACCATCGACATGCATACCGGAGGTGAACCGCTACGAGTTATTGTGGATGGTTTCCCCGAATTAAAAGGCAATTCCGTTTTAGAATACCGTAGATATTGTAAAGAAAATTTTGATTATTTACGTGCTACCTTAATGTTTGAACCGCGTGGGCATGCCGATATGTACGGTTGTATTTTACTGCCACCAAACGACGATGATGGTGATTTCGGAATTATTTTTCTGCATAACGAGGGCTATTCCACCATGTGTGGACATGCCATTATTGCCATTTCCACCTTGGCCGTCGAGATGCAATGGATTGCCGTAAAAGAAGGTGATAACCTAATCAAAATTGATGCGCCTTGTGGCAGGATTACGTCGTTTGCACATGTTAAAAACGGAAAGGTAACTGGAGTTCGGTTCCACTGTGTGCCCAGTTTTGTGGTTGGATTGGACAGAACGGTTTATGTTGAAGGCTTGGGAAAAGTAACTTACGATTTGGCCTATGGCGGTGCTTTTTACGCCTATGTCGATATGGCTAAAAATGATTTTAATTTCAATTTAAAACCAGAATCTTACCGTACTTTAATTGCAAAGGGTATGGCTATTAAACGTGCCGTTATGACAGCGGATAAAGAAATTTTACATCCTTTTGAAGACGACTTAAGTTTTCTTTACGGCACTATTTTTATAGACAACAAAAAACAGATGTCGGGCAACGACAGCAGAAATGTTTGTGTTTTTGCCGAAGGCGAAGTCGATAGATGTCCCACAGGCTCAGGCGTTTCGGGCAGAATGGCCATTCATAGATTAAGAAATGAAATCGATTTTGGCGAAACCATGACCATTGAAAGCATTACGGATTCCGTGTTTAAAGGCTCTGTTGTTTCAGAGAAAGATTACGGCCCTTTTAAAGCCGTTATTCCTCAAGTTGAAGGAACAGCGCATATTACCGGCATGCAGACCTTTGTTATTGACCCCAACGACCCTATGAAAGACGGTTTTATTTTAAGGTGAACGAGCTACGATATACCAAACGGATTTTCGATACTATGCATGGGCTTTGTAAACCATTTTGGGCCTGCTTCGGTCATATAAATATGATCTTCATGACGAACACCAAACTCATTTGGAACGCAAATCATGGGCTCGTTGCTAAAACACATTCCTGGTTTTAAAACAGTTTCATCGCCTTTAACAATATACGGGTATTCATGAATATCCAAACCTATGCCATGACCTGTTCTATGCGGCAATCCAGGAAGTTTATAACCCGGTCCCAAACCATGAGATTCCAACATTTTTCTGGATGCCAAATCTACGGAAGCGCAGGTGTTTCCCAACTTCGCAGCATCAAAAGCGGCTTGTTGCGTTTCTTTTTCTATATGCCAAATGCGACGTTGCAAATCATTCGCTTCTCCAAAAACATAAGTTCGGGTAATATCGGATAAATAGTCATGTAGCATACAGCCCGTATCGACAAGTACCATATCGTTCATTTCCAAGTTTTTTGGCGACTTTACACCATGCGGAAATGAAGAATCTACGCCAAAAAGCACGATGCAAAAATAAGAGCCCGATGGAATGCCGTAGTGTTTATGGGCTTCATTGATAAAATCCGTAACCTCTTTGGTGCTAATACCAACCCTTAAAATTCTAGCCACTGCCTTTTGAACTTCTAAAGTTATATTCATAGCATGTTGTATAATGGCTATTTCTGCATCCGACTTAATCATTCTACAACCCGATATAATGGGTTTTGCATTGTTTAACGTGTAATCAGATGTTGCTTTTAGAATACCGTTGGTAATAAAAAAAGGTGTTGTTTCATCAATAAAAATAGTGCCTTTTGTCACACCATTATTTTTAAGAATTTGATTAAATAATTGATAAGGGCTCTCGTGCTCTTCCCAACAATGGACGTCGCCTTCAATAATCATAAAATCTAAAACAGTGCCTTTTTCGAATAGAGGTGCTATGTAGTGAACTTCTCTATTTGGAAACAATAATGCACCAACCATTCGCTCGCTGGGATTCCAACGCGTTCCAGTAAAATAATACAAACTGGTTCCGGCATTCAGGTAAATCGCTTGAACATTTTGGGCTTGCATAAGTTTGCACGCTTTATTTATTCGAGCTTGATAT
The DNA here is from genome assembly GCF_048381975.1 of Hwangdonia sp. Classification (NCBI taxonomy): domain Bacteria; kingdom Pseudomonadati; phylum Bacteroidota; class Flavobacteriia; order Flavobacteriales; family Flavobacteriaceae; genus Hwangdonia; species Hwangdonia sp. The sequence goes on from NZ_JBLWYT010000012.1 coordinate 12,861, forward strand.
TCTTCTTTTTGAATGGGTTTTACTAAATGTGCCTTAGGGGTAATGGCATCTAATTCGGCTTCAATGGTAGATCCTCCAATTCCTTTTATATTCATCATATCATCTTTTTAATTATTCATTAAAGCTTCAATAACTTCAATTTCAATAGGCATCGCTTCGGTTAAATTAATGTTTCCGTTTTCCGTGATTAAATAATCGTTTTCCAAACGGCAACCAATGCCTTCTTCCGCAATGTAAATTCCGGGTTCGCAGGTTAATACCATGCCCGCTTCAAGGGGGCGCGAATACAAACCAACGTCGTGTACATCTAACCCAATGTGGTGCGCGGTACCATGCATAAAATATTTTTTATACAAGGGTTTTTCCGGGTCTTGTTTTAAAACATCTTCGGCATTTAACAGGCCTAATTTTATCAGTTCCGTTTCAATTAAACTGGCCATTTGTTGCTCATATTCAGATGGTATCACTCCCGGTTTCAACAATTTACTACCTGCCTTTAAACAATGTAAAACCGAGGCATACACTTCTTTTTGTCTGTCGGAAAACTTACCGTTTACAGGAAAACAACGCGTCGTATCACTATTGTAATTGGCGTAACAAACGCCAAAGTCCATTAAAATCATATCGCCATCTTTACAAGTAGCATCGTTGGTGTTGTAATGCAGTGCACAAGCGTTTTTACCCGAGGCCACAATGGGTTGAAAAGCGTGTCTTTTCCCACCAGACTTAATTAAATTATACGTTAATTCGGCTTCCAATTCGTATTCCTTAATATTGGGTTTGCAAGTTTTTAAAACACGTTTAAAGGATTCAACACTTATATCCGCAGCTTTTTTTATCAACTCAATTTCTACATCAGATTTAATTTGACGCAACGCTCTTGTAATTTTGGCAGCCCTAAAATAATCGTGCAAAGGGTATTTTTCTTTACACCAAGCAATCATTCTATCTTGCTGTGTTTGCTGGTTTTTGGTTACGCGCTTTGCATGTTCGTTATGGCCTAAATAAAACCCATCGGCCTCAAAAGCCATGTATTGCAACACCATTTCGAAATCCTGAATCCACTCTATGCGCTTAATCCCTGAGATTTCGGTAGCCTGTTCTTTCGTTAATTTTTCACCATCCCAAATTTTAATATGTTCGTTAGTTTCTTTTATGAATAAAATTTCCCGGTTTTCTTTTTTGTAAGCTTCCGGATATAACACCAATATGGTTTCCTCTTGGTCAATTCCAGAAAGATAAAACAAATCGTTGTTTTGGGTAAATCCCATCACATCATCAGCATTGTTGTGCTGCACATCATTTGATGTTAAAATGGCAATGGTGTTTGAATTCATTTTATAACAAAAACGTGTTCTGTTTTTAATAAATAAGGCGTTTGAAATTTGATTGTATCGCATAATTTAAAATTTTCTATCGGGATGATAATGAGCTAGTTCCAATGATGGTTTTTGTTCTGAAATAATTTCAGAAACCAGTTTCCCGGTTGCTGTTCCCATGCTCCAACCCATCATCGCATGACCTGCGGCAATGGTTAAATTTTTACATTTTGATGATTTACCAATATACGGCAAACCATCGGGAGACACAGGGCGTAAACCACAAGTGGCATGGTTTTTTTCTTCTGATGTTAAATTGATTTCAGGGTAATATCGTTTAGCGGCATCAGCAATAGCTTCAACCCGTGTTTTATTTATTTTGTGGTTAATTCCAGCTATTTCCATGGTGCCGGCAAATCGTGTAAATCCATGCATAGGGGTTACGGCTACTTTGGCTTCGGTTAAAATGGCAGGCATTAAAATACGGGTTGGCTTGGTTGTATTTATGCTATAACCTTTTCCTGCTTGAACCAGTAATTTCAGTCCTAATTTTTTATTTAAAAAAGCACTCCAAGAACCTGTTGCCAAAACAAATTCGTCGGCCTCTAAAACTTTTTTGTTCGTTTTAATAGCTGAAATTTTATGATTTTTAAAGTCTATGTCCTCAACCTTTTCATTTGTATAAAAAACAACACCATTGGTTTTTAAATAGGTTTTCATGTCGCCCATAAACTCATGTGGCGTGGTATGCGAATCGCATTTATAATAGGTCGCTCCTTTAATATTCAACTCGACATGAGGCTCTAATTGTTTTATTTGTTCAAGCTTTAAAACTTGGGCATCCAAACCTTCTTGCTTTGCTAAATTTGCTGTTTTAATTTCGTCCTCTAAGGCTTTATCCGTTTGGCACAGCATGAGCAAGCCTTTCTTTTCGTAATGAAATGAAAAATTTTCATCGCGCTTAATATCATCGTATAAATCTTGACTTAAAAGCGAAATGGCTTTGATTGTTGGAATGGCTTTCTCAACGTGTTTTGAGTTGCACGATTTATTAAAAGCCAAGGTCCATTTTAAAAAATCCAGATCTAACCGCGGTTTTATATAAAGTGGACTCGATTTATTGAACATCCATTTCAGCCCTTTTTTCATCACACCCGGAGCAGATAACGGGATAATATGGCTAGGAGCCAAATAACCCGCATTAATATATGAAGCACCGGAATCTAAATTTGACTGATCGACAATAGTAACTTGATGCCCTTCTTTTTGAAGATAGTAGGCAGAACATAAACCTATAATGCCGCCGCCAATTACTATAACACTTTTACTCATTTATTCCCATTTAAAATCCCAAATTGGTTTTGTATCCAAAAGGTGTTCGATAAAATAATTCCACCTTTTTTTAATAAAATAATGTCTCGCTTTACCTTGAAAACCATGTCTTTGACTTGGCAATATTAACAAATCGAAATCTTTATCGGCATTCACTAAAGCTTCAGCTAATTTGAAGGTTGCTGAAGGATTTACATTTTCGTCGATACCGCCGTGAACCAATAATAATTTGCCCTTTAAATTCTTGGCATTCGTAATATTAGATACTTTCTCATACGTATCGTCTACTGGCCAACCTTGATACATTTCTGGCCACCACGCTTTTTCCATTCTAAAATCGTGATCACCAGCACTAGCAACGCCTACTTTATAAAAATCCGGAAACCCTAACATGGCTCTTCCAGTATCGTATCCTCCTGCTGAATGACCAAAAATCCCTACTTTATCAATATCTATCCAAGCGTATTTATTTGCTAAATACGTAATGGCCAACACATGATCTTCAAGGTTGTTTTCCATGTTTTTATATGAATGGTTATGAAAGGCTTTTGAACGACCTGAAGTCCCCAAGCCATCAACTCCAATGACAATAAAGCCAAATTCCGCTAACGATTGGTTATTAAAAGCACGATCAAACGATTTTGGGAAAACTTGCGTATGAGGCCCCGTATAAGTGGCGTCAATGATTGGATACGATCTATCGGAATCAAAATTCGTTGGCTTCCACATCGCTCCATAAATGGTGGTCTTTCCATCCTTAGCGGTGAGCTCAAAAACTTCTGGAGATTGCCATCCTTTTGAAAGTGCTTCATCAACATTTACCTGTGTTAATTCGGCTAAGATTTTACCATTTTTTGAAGACCGTAAAACCGTTTTGGTTGGAATATTTATAGTTGAATAATTATCAATAAAATGCTTTCCATCTTTTGAAAAATTAATACTATGATGTGTGTTTTCAGGTGTTAACAACGTCATCTTTCCTTTAAAATCAACTCGAAAAAGTTGCTGATGATAAGGATTCATTTCCTTGTACTTTCCAGATGCCAAAAAGTATATGTCGCCTTTATCCTCGTTAGTGTGAACAATCGAATTAATATAATAATTACCGTTAGTTAAAGCTTTTGTTTCTTTGGTTTTTACATCAACCATGTACAGTTGTCTCCAACCACTGCGTTCGGATAAAAAAACAATTTTTTGTGTATCATCGAGTTTTTTAAACCAAAAATTATCGATATTGGTTTCACTGGTTTCTTCAATTAATGTTTCTTCCGTTCCATTATTCAAATTAACATGTTTAAGGATTTCCTTTTTATAACCTCGTTCTGAATAGTTCGCTAAAAGCTCTCCCGGATTTTTCATCCACTCTATGGCAACAGAGTTAATGTGAGTTCCCGTCGGCAAATTTGTTTTAACTTCTTTTTTAGTCTCAACATTAAAAAAAGCAGGCGTAACGTGCACCATTGTAGTATCGCCTGGCGATCCGCGATAATAAGAAAGTAATTTTGATTTATAAAGTGTATCAATACTATGGTCTAGCAAATACATTTTTTCAGCATTTCTAAAATCGACAATATGTGCTGAAATCCACTTCGAATCGTCCGACCATTTTACATTAAAGCGCTTTGGGCGTTCGGCATTTTCACCTTCCATAATATCATACCAGCCATAATACGTTGCATATTCGTAACCTTTTTTCCCATCAAAACTCAATTGATGGATATCGCTAGTTTCGGTTGATTTAATAAACAAGTTATAATTTTTGGTATAAGCAATCCATTTTTTGTCTGGAGATTTTGATTCGAATTCATTGCGCTCTTCTTCTTTTTCTTCCTCCTTTAATTGAAGCTCATAAGATTTTAAATTTAATGTATATGTTTTTCCTTCAAAGTTTACATCTAGGTTTCCATCTTTTATTCTTTCAATATTTGAAAATGAAAGATTATGGGCTTCAAAAGATTTTTCAGATAATTTACTCAGCGCGTTAGCCAGCTTTTCATGATTAAATAAATCGACTACTTTGTAGTTTTTGAAATTCACCGTTTTATAGGTTTTCTTGTCTTTACCATAATCTATAAACCAAACTCCAGAATTATCTTTAAACCAATGTACATTTGTATGGAGGTTAAATGCCGTTTTATTATTGTAGTTGTTATACATAAAACCGACCGCACGTTTATAATCTTCTTGCGTAACTTCTTGTGCACAAAAAGGTGCGGAAGCTAACATTAATGCAAATAGTAAAATTGAAATCTGTTTCATGTTATTTTATTGTTTTTAATTCCTAAGACTCCAAAATAAGTTTGGGATGATTTGACTCTGTACTTCAACTGCGCTCCAGATGACAAAATCAAATCACTTGAAACCCATGTGCATAGGGGTCGTCTTCATCATCTATAAAAATGGTGTTGTATCCGTAAATTTTCGCCCAACCTTGAACACTCGGAACAATGGCTAATTTACCATCTAAATTAGTTTCTTTTTCAACACGACCAATAAATTTACTGCCTATAAAACTTTCGTGGATAAATGGCTCGTTAAGTTTTAATTTCCCTTTGGCATACAATTGTGCTAAACGCGCCGATGTCCCTGTGCCGCAAGGACTTCTGTCGATAGCCTTATCGCCATAAAACACGGCATTTCTCCCAGATGAATTTGAGTCAATGGGGTTTCCCGTCCATAACATATGACTGACATCTTTAATCGTTTCGTTTTCTGGGTGAATAAAAAAATCAGGATACTTTTGGTTGATACGTTGCCTGACCACTTGCGAATATTGAATAATTTTTGAAGCTGAAAAATCCTGAACGCCTGAAAAGTTTTTCTGCGGATCTACAATCGCGTAATAGTTTCCGCCATAAGCCACATCAAAAGTGATTTCGCCCAATTCGGGACAATCAACAGTTAAATTTTCCGCTGCCAAATAACTTTTTACATTGGTTAATTTTACCCACTCTACTTTATTGTTGGTCTGTTTATATTCAATTTCAACCAAACCAGCTGGTGCTTCCATCCTGATTTTCCCTGGTGTTTTTGGTGTAATCAAACCTTCTTCAATAGCAATTGTAATGGTGCCTATGGTTCCGTGACCGCACATGGGCAAACAACCGGAAGTTTCAATAAAAAGAATTGCAAAATCATTTTCCGGGTTATGCGGCGGAAACAAAAAACTGCCACTCATCATATCGTGTCCCCGAGGTTCAAACATCAAACCTTTACGAATCCAATCGTACTCCTTTAAGAAATGTTGGCGTTTTTCATTGATGTTTTTGCCAACTAATTTTGGATGCCCTTGGGTAACTACCCTTACCGGATTACCACAGGTATGCGCATCAATACAAACAAACTTTGTGCGTGCCATTTAGATTTTAGCTGTGGTTTTCACATTGTTAACCAATCTGGAAATACCCAAAGGGTTTTCGTTTTTCAATTCATCGGGAAGCAGCTCATTCGGCCAATCTTGATAACTAAATGGACGCACCCAACGTTTAATGGAATCTACCCCAACGGCCGTAAACCTCGAATCGGTTGATGCCGGATACGGGCCTCCATGTTGCATGGACGGGCACACCTCAACACCGGTTGGTACGCCATTAAAAATAATACGTCCCACTCTATTTTGTAGGGCATTGACAACATTGGAATATTCTGAAATTTCGTTTTCATCAGAAATAATTGTTCCTGTGAGTTGCCCTTCTAATTTTGAAATAATGGTTTCCAATTGCGCTTTATTTTCACATTGAACGACTAATGAGAACGGACCAAAAACTTCGTGATGTAATGTGGGGTTGTTTAGGAATGTATCGCCTTCAACAGTTGTTACAACTTGTCTGGCATAATTGGGTTCTACGCTGTTCTCGTAACCAGCCAAAACTTTAAGTCCGCTTTGAGCCAAGGCATTTTCTTTATTGGTTTCATAAGCCCCTGCAATATTTGGATGCAGCATACACGACGGTTCTATTTTTACAATATCTTCGGCTAAGGTATTTACAAAACGAGTTAAGCCTTGAGATTTTATCCCTATGATTAATCCAGGATTTGTACAAAACTGACCCGAGCCCAATGTAATGGAGCCCGCATAGGTTTTGGCAATGGCATCAGCTCTGTTATTTAACGCTTTTGGCAACAAAACAACTGGATTTATGCTTCCCATTTCCGCAAATACAGGAATGGGTTCGTCGCGTTTTGCCGCTAAATCATAAAGCGCTCGACCGCCTTTTATACTTCCAGTAAAACCTACGGCTTTTACTTTTGGATGCTGCACCAAAGTCTGGCCAACCTCGATACCGCTACTGTTTAAATTTGAAAACACGCCATTTGGCATGCCTGTTTTTTCTGCTGCTTTTATCACTGCAGAAGCTACCATTTCGCCAGTGCCTGCGTGCATGGGGTGCGATTTTACAATTACGGGACAACCTGCTGCCAATGCCGCAGCGGTATCGCCACCCGCAGTTGAAAACGCTAACGGAAAATTTGAGGCTCCAAAAACCACAACGGGACCCAATGCGATATTCATTTTTCTTAAATCTACTTTTGGTATTGGTTCGCGATCTGGTTGTGCGGTATCGATAGATGCATCGACCCAATTGCCTGCTTCAACATGGTTTGCAAAAGCGCGTAATTGCCCCAAAGTTCTACCGCGTTCGCCCATTGCTCTTCCATTTGGCAACCCGCTTTCTGAGGAATAAACCTGTAATAATTCGTCGCCCAAAGCTTCAATTTCGTTAGCAATTTCTCTAAGGAATGTTGCTTTTCTGGCGCCTGAAATTTTAGAATAGGTTTTAAATGCTTCTGAAGCCAATTGCACTGCTTGATTAACCTCGTTTTTTGAAGCTTCGGTGATATCCCAATCATTTTCAATATTCAACAACGGGTTAAAAGTTTTAAAGATTTTATCGCCTGTTGCCGATAGTTGATTGCCGATATAGTTTTTTCCTGTTATCATTTTTCTCCCTTTATCCCTCTTAAAGAGGGCTATTTTTAGTTATTAATTCTTTTTAAATGTGCTTTAACATCTACTGGTTTGTGAACCACTTTTGTTGATATTGGATATTTTTCCAATAAATTTTTTGGGCGAATGGGGCGTTTTTCGAAGCCACCTCCGCAGTTTGGGCAAACGTGTTTTAAAACATGGTTTACGCAATCTTTACAAAAGGTGCATTCAAATGTACAAATCATTGCTTCACTGGAATGGTAAGGCAATGATTTGTTGCAGTTTTCGCAAGTTGGTCTTATTTGTAACATGTTTTTGTGTTCGTCATTATTATAAAAATATAAAACACTTATTAATTTAAACTTTCTTGTTCATTTTGCCTTGATGCAAAACGAACCAAAAAATCATATTGAAATGAGGAATTTCTCTTCCCGATTTTTATCGTGAAGAAAACCAAAAATAAAATCTAAATTTTTTCCAAGGCTTCAAAAATTCTTAACGATTTTATTTTTTATTCTGCATTTCAATGTCAATTCCTTGAATTGATTCGGGACTTGACTATTTGCTAACTTATTTTTATGCCTGCAAACTAGCTTACACAACTGATTTTAAAAAAAACAACACTAAAAACATAAAACCGCTCTTATAAAAACTCCATTTTTATTAGTGGATTCCTGCTTTTACAGGAATGACAAAAACAAAAGATATAGCCTTTCGACTACACTCAAGACAGGCTGCAAGCCCGACAGCTTTTTTTTAAGCGGTAACACCCAAATTATTTAGACTAAAGTACTTAAATTTTTATAATTTGGCAGTGTTGGCCGTACTTTTAATGCGGCTTCAATTACGCTTATTACGTGTTGCCTTTCGTTGCCGTGAAGTGGCAAACGCGGGGCGCGAACATTTTCGGTCCCAATGGCTGTGTACACTTCGGCGAGCTTGATATTTTGTACCAATTTTGGATTTATATCCAGCTCTAACAATGGCATAAACCAACGGTAAATCTCGATGGCTTCCTTAATTTTTCCTGCTTTTTGAAGCTCGTAAATGGCAACGGTTTCGGCGGGAAATGCACACACCAAACCGGCCACCCAACCGTCTGCTCCCATAAGCAAACTTTCTAGTGCGATGGTGTCTACGCCTGTCATGATTTTTAGTCTATCGCCAAATCGGTTTTTAATTCTGGTCACATTGGTAATATCTCTGGTGGACTCTTTTACGGCCTCAATATTATCGCATTCTAGGAGTTCTTCGAACATATCCAAAGTCACTTCAATTTTATAATCTACGGGATTATTGTAAATCATTATAGGCAACGAGGTACTGTTCGCCACGGCCTTAAAATATTCAACGGTTTCGCGGTCTCCAGATTTGTAACGCATAGGCGGCAATAGCATTAATCCGCTTGCGCCGTCCTCTTCGGCTTTTTGAGCTGCTGCGATAGCCGCTTTTGTAGATTGTTCGGCCACATTAATTAACACCGGAACCTGCCCATTTACAATATCGACCGTTGTTTTGGTTAAAATACTTTTTTCTTCATCTAATAACGTGCTGGCCTCACCTAATGTGCCGCCTAATACAATACCGTGCACGCCGGCATTTAATTGTGCTTTAATGTTGGTTTCGAACATTTTTAAATCCAAAGTATCACCATCTGTAAACTTTGTTGTAACTGCTGGCATAATGCCTTCCCATTTTAAACTCATTGCTTAATTATTTAATTTTTACCAAAATTATAATTTGTTTTGCTTGATTGATAATATGTGTTTATCCAACATTGATATTTTATTATCCAAATATTATTTTTAAATTAGATAATAGAATAGTATTTATGTATTTTTATGCGCTCTAATTCTATTGAGTCATCTCTCCAAAAGGGATAAAACAAAACATAATTAAAATTGAAAGTTTTACCATTTAAAATACCAAAACCAGAAAATGATGCCTTTATTTTTCAGGTAGATTATGCCGATGCGTTTTACGATAAATTGCACCAACATGAAGAGATACAAATAAGTTTTATTGTTGCGGGCGAGGGCACTTTAATTGTTGGCGATACCATAAATTACTATACTAAAGATGATGTTTTGGTAATTGGCAGCAACATTCCGCATGTGTTTAAAAGCGATTTGAATGCTTCGGGCACATCGCACATGCTGTCTTTGTTTTTTAGTAAACAGTCTTTTGGATCTCATTTTTTTGAATTGGATACCTTAAATGAATTGGGACTTTTTTTTAAGCGCGCCAAACATGGTTTTAAAGTTACATCGAAAAAAAATCAGTTTAAAAATTTGTTTCTCAAAATTGAAAATTCAACCAAATTAAACCAGTTTATCATCCTGCTCCAGCTTTTAAAATTGGCTTCAACCTGTAACTATAAAAGTTTATCTTCATTTATTTATGATAAAAAATATTCGGATAACGAAGGTCACAGAATGCGAAATGTATTTACGTACACCATGGATAATTTTGAAAGTGACATTACTTTAAACACCATTGCCGAAGTTGCAAACATGACTAAAAATGCGTTTTGTAAATACTTTAAAAAACGAACCAACAAAACTTATATTCAGTTTTTAAATGAATTGCGCTTGGAGCACGCTTGTAAGCTTTTATTATCAAATAAAGATTTAACAGTCTCTGAGGTTGCCGAAAAATCGGGGTTTAATAACATGTCTAATTTTAATAGGCAGTTTAAGGTGGTGAAAGATATGAACCCTTCGGAATTTAGAAAACAGGCTCTTTAAAATGAAAACCAAATACACAAATATGATATTAATACTTGCGCTTATAATTACCCTTTTTGGCATTATAACGGGAAAGTATCTTTTTGTTTTTTTATTGGTCCCTTTGGGATTTGGTTGGTTTAGAAAAAAGGATAAAAGCGGATAAAAAAATTCTTAAAACAAACTATCCTAGAGGCAGAGCCTCGAGGAATTCTTTTCGATTAAACCTTCTTTACATAGTCGGTAATAATAACGATTTGTTGCGCGCCCACTTTACCCTCGATATACTTATCGTTGTCCCGATCCAAACGAATGTTTCTTACGGCAGTGCCTTGTTTGGCCACCATACTTGAGCCTTTCACCTTTAAATCTTTTATTAAAACCACCGAGTCTCCAGCTTCTAAAATAACGCCGTTTACATCACGGTGAATTATTTTATCGCCTTCTTCAACACCTTCACCAGTCGCTTTTGCAAATTCTAAAACATCGTCTTCCAAATACATCATATCCAACAAATCCTGTGGCCAACCTTCTTTTTTTAGTCTGCTCAACATTCTCCATGCTACCACTTTTACGGCTTGATGCTCGCTCCACATGCTATCGTTTAAACAGCGCCAATGGTTTGCATCGGTCGTTTCAGGATTGTTTATTTGAGAAACGCAGGTATTGCAAGCCAATAAACTGCCGTCGACTCCCGCGGTTGATACGGGTGGTACTTCGTAAATCTCTAAATGTTCGGTAGCTGCACATAATTCGCAGGCAATATTGCTTCTTTCTTTAAGTGTATCTAATAAACTCATGGATTAATTATGGTTTTTGGTTTTGCAAAAATACGCTTTAATAAAAGGTTCCACAAGTTTGGATTTTTAACAAAAAAAAAGGATGCCAAATGGCATCCTTTTTATGGTGAATCTGTTAACTTTTCTTAAAGCTTTATTATCGTATAAAGGTAATCGCCATGGCTTTTAAAATATTTACCAAATGCTTTTGATTCTTCTTCGGTAAAAACTTCTTTCATCAACTCTACATTTCTATCGAACAATTTATGTAAATCGCCCAAAGACTCTAAAATTATGGCTTCGTTCATGTCTCTTCTATCTGCTCCCCAAGCATGTATTGACGGGTAATACGCTTTAATAAATTCATTTTTATAAATTACGCCATCAAGTAGTTTTTTACGTAATGCTTGAAATTCTTTAAAAGTACCATCTTGAGTATAGGTCATTTTGCTTTGTCGCAAATACAATACCATATCTTTTTCGGGCGCTTTTTCCATATGCTTAGCACCATCCATGGTTGCGTAAATTTCATCTGAATGAAAAATGGAGTATGCCCCGTTTAATTTCTTTAAAAAGGCTTTTCTAGCTTCTTCGTCTGGCCATGCTTCTTTTTCTAGTTCACTATTCCTAGCTGAAGCTTTATCTAAAGCCTCCCAATTTGGGTAAGATTGTACATAAAGAACCTCATTACTGTTTTCTGTAAATAGATGCGTATAATACCCTGCACCAATTACATATTCATTTTTTTTGGTGACTTTATCCATGTATTCCTTTTCGTTGGCTCTCCATTCTTCTGGAGTGCCTTCATAGTTTTTATTCCAATACATTTTTGTTACTGAAATGTATTCCGGCCCTTTAGGAGCATCATCTTGGGCTAAAATTGTTGTTGGACTAATTAACAATAGTGCTAGTACTATTGCTGTGAGAAATTGGTTGGTTGTTTTCATAATCTTTAAAAAATTTAATTAATATAAATGATTAATAATAAAATACTATATCAAGATTATGGAGCAATAAACAAGATTTGGAATAACCTATAATTCGCTAATAATTAAATAAGTGTGGGTTTAGAGAGAGTATCAAATATACAACAAAAATCTATTTTTTTGTTAAATAATTAACTTTTACGCTAAACTAAGTTGTCTCTTAATTTTTTAGGCAGGGTTTTTACAACCATTTCATAAGAATGATCGATGAGCTTTAAAACGAGTTTGGTTTCCAGTTCACCTTCATCAATATATACCGTATTCCAATGTTTTTTGCTCATGTGATACCCTGGTCGGATGCTGCTGAATTCGGCACGCAATTCTTCTGAGTAATCGGGGTCTGCCTTTAAATTGATAGCGGCTTCACCTTTTTCCCAGCTATCCAATCCTGTGAGCACAAACATTTTACCGAGTACTTTAAACACCAAAACGTTATCGTCAAAAGGAAATCCTTCAGAGGTTCCTTTTTTGCTTAAACAATAGTTGCGGAGTTGTTCGATGTTCATAAAACTAAAATATATAAATAGTGAATTTCTGCCTTTATTTCGACTACGCTCAGCATAAACTCCGGAATGACAAACCTCAATGTTATTTCAGTTTCTTTATTTTACTTTCTTCAATTTTTAAAGCCGAATAATCCAATGTCCAACCAATGGTTTCAACAATGGTTTCAATAAGCAATATAGTGTCCAAGGCTTCCTTTTGCGCGATTTCAATTAAACCACTTTCTGGAATCTTATCTTTAATGTGTTGTTTAGATTCGGTTTGCAATCCTGTTAAATCTGCTGCTTCAAACTTATTGAACAAGCCATCCGATTTATCGTAATAGTTCAAATTGGTTTCGATGGACAACACTTCGGGTTGCGGAAAATGTTCTAGTATAATTTTCTTTTTATCCTTATCGGGTTTAAGCTGAATTTTATTCAAATCGTAGCCCACATAAGCCTTGGCATTTATAACCACCAATGCTTTCTTTTTGCTGGAAATGAGTTTTAAAAACCGTTGTTTTACATCTTCATAATGATATATCTCGGCAAAATCGCCTTCAACGGTTATAAACTTACAAACGGTTTTTATTTTATCTAAAAGCAGTACCGATTGGGCATTTACCAATTGCTTTTTCTTAAGCGATTTTAAATAAGTTACAACGCCTAAACTGACCAAAATTCCAACAATGATTCCTAAAAATACTTCCATTTACTCAATAATTTTATACAAAACAGGTTTGCTTGGTGTGGCATCATTCTCGAAAGGTGCAATTTGAAGGTTTAAAAAATAAGTCCCGTCGGCAACATGGTTTGGCACAAAAATCAACTCGGTAATGGTTGCGTTTAATCTTAGTTTACCTTTAGTATTCCAAAAGGCATTGTGCGCCAATAATTGGCAATCGTCCTTTTCTTTATCTACACTTGGCAAATCTATCAGTAAATGTTTTATGCCTTTTTCACGTAAATAAATAGCGGCATCCTCCAATAAATAAGGTGGGTTGGTGTGCGAATATTGCGCCGATAATTTCTCGTTTGTATTAGGTATCGTTCTTAACACAATAGCATCGCGTTTTTTATTACCGATAGCAAATTGCAATTGCTTTTTCGAAATTACAAAATCGCCCTTCAGCTTTTCGGGAGCAACAGTAAGCACTTCTGCAAAAAAGAAAAACTGCTTTAAATTCTGGTTTATAGAATGCATTTCTTCAGTAATATGCCCAACACATTCGGTATGGGTTCCGTGGGCATGCGGATTAAAATTGATATTATTGAAATTGATGCAAGCCCCTTCTTTTACAGCGGCAATCCATTCGCCATCCGTTGCCGGTTCAATTTTTGGAGGGTCCACATACCAAGCATTCACATTGTCTTTCGAAGCTCGTAACGGCATTGAAATATCTATGGGCTGTGTTAAATCTATTTGAAGTTTTTTTGATTTGTATTGTATTGTTGCGATCATATTCAAATATAATCAAATCATAAACAATTCCGAGGCCATCCCATCAACTAAAAATTTTCCTTTTTGGGTGGTTTTTAAAATTGAAGACTGAGATTCCTCACTAGGGTTCGAAATAACAAGCAAACCTTTTTCTATATATTTTTCTGAAGTCTTTTTTAAATGAGTTAAATACTCTTTGCCAAAATCGGATTCAATTTTACTTAAAGAAACGCCCCAAATGGTGCGCAAACCCGTCATAATATATTCATTATACTGGTCTTTTACAGAAAGCGTTTCAACAGTATTTGGTAGCTCATTGTTTTGAATGGATTGAATGTATTTTGAATTATTTGACACATTCCAACTACGCTGTGTTATACTAAACGAATGCGCCGAAGGACCAATACCTATATACGGTTTCCCTTGCCAATAACTGGTATTGTGCTTTGAAAAATAGTTGGGTTTACCAAAATTGGAAATCTCGTAATGCACAAAACCTTGTGCGTTTGTTTTTTCTACTAAATGATTAAAATGATGTAAAGCCAAACGCTCGTCTATTGGCGGATAGGTTCCTTTTTTTATAAAGGCGTCCAAAGCGGTTTTTGGCTCGACGGTTAAGGCATAACTTGAAATGTGTTTAATCCCAAAACCAAAAGCGATTTCTAAATTTTCGTTCCATTTTTCTAAACCCATATTGGGGATGCCGTAAATTAAATCGATGGTGATATTATCGAAATGCCGCGTTGCTTCTTCTAAACATGCTTTGGCTTCCTTGGCGTTATGCGCACGATTCATGCTTTTTAAATCGTCTTCAAAAAACGATTGAATACCGATACTTAGGCGATTTATTGGACTTTTAGATAGTTGGATTATAAGATTATTGGATAAATCGTCTGGATTGGCTTCTAAGGTGATTTCCGGATTTTCAACGGCTTGATAGTTTTTATAAACCGCATCAATCAACCATTGTAATTCTTCAACAGACAATAAAGAAGGTGTGCCGCCGCCAAAATAAATGGTTTCGATAGATTGGTATTTAAGCTCGTCTTTTCGTAATTCCAATTCTTTTACCAAAGATTGAATCAATTCGTCTTTCTTTTTTAAAGATGTTGAAAAATGAAAATCGCAATAAAAACAAGCTTGCTTGCAAAATGGGATGTGGATGTATATTCCTGCCATTATTTTTTTACACGAGATTCATTCTGTTTAACAAAAGCACTCCACCCCGAATAACTTTTACCAACCGTAATTGTTCCTGAGTTGTAAAAATGACAAACGGCTGCCGCTAAACCATCGGTAGCATCGAGATTTTTAGGCAAGGTTTTTAATCCCAATAAGTTTTGAAGCATTTTGGCAACCTGTTCCTTACTCGCATTTCCATTACCGGTAATGGCCATTTTTATTTTTTTCGGAAGGTACTCGGTAATCGGAATTTCGCGACTTAAACCGGCAGCCATGGCAACACCTTGTGCGCGACCCAACTTGAGCATGCTTTGCACGTTTTTACCATAAAACGGGGCTTCAATGGCTATTTCGTCTGGATTGTGGGTGTCGATAAGTTCTATGGTGCGCTCAAAAATAAGTTTCAGCTTTAAATAATGATCGCTATATTTTTTCAAATCCAATTCATTTAGCTGCATAAACTCCATATTCTTTCCAACCACTTTTATAAGTCCGAAACCCATAATAGTCGTTCCCGGGTCAATGCCTAAAATAATTTTTTCTTTGCTCATTAATCACAATATTGACAACCACTAAGCGAAATAGATGCGCCAATAGTCAAGGTTAATAGGTTTCCGTTAAACGATCCAAATCCACTTGAAACAGGATTAAAATCTTTTCCAAATCCCAATATATAAGAGGCATCAAAATACACCGAAAGCTTATCCGAAACACCATAATGAAACTCAATGCCTGCCATTGTATTTAAAAATGAGGTGTCGTTTTCGGTATAATTCCCCAATGGTTTAATGCCTGTAAAACCTGGACCAGCATGTAAAAAGGTGCCCATGCGCTCTGGCAAAAAGCTAAACACACTCGTTGCATTGTAAACCAATTGTGCATTAATCCGTGTATAGTTAATTTTAAATTCCGCTGTGTTGTCCATATTTGAAAAGCGGTTGTAACCAAAATCCAATTTCGCGCCCCATTTTGGCTTAAACATATATTGAACACCCAAATTAATACTGGGAAAATCCACAGATTTAGCCTCAAAATTTGCAACAAAGCCGCTAGCCGACGGACTATTGACACCCAATGCAAACTGCGCTTTAATCGTACTTGTATCACTTTGTGAAAACGTAAAAAAACTAAAACAAGTAAAGAGTATTGAAAATAATATCGGTTTAAATTTTAGAGGCATAAAATAATATTGGTTTAATTTGCTGTACCCTTTTATAATTATGAATAAAACGCTGCCATACAAAACTAAGCAATTCTTTTTTGTGCTGATTAAATTAAGTGTTGTAGTTGGCGCATTTTATTTTATCTATAATAAATTGGCAAACAACGAGGGTTTGCAATTTTCCAATTTTGTTGATTTTCTATCAAAAAAGAACATTTTAACATCAAAAAACATCATTTTATTGCTTTTTTTAAGTGGTTTTAATTGGTTTTTCGAAATTTTAAAATGGAAAACTTTAGTCTCTTTTGTTAGAAAAACCACTTTTAAACACGCTTTCGAGCAAAGTTTAGGCGCCTTAACAGCCTCGTTATTTACACCAAATAGAATTGGAGAATACGGTGCAAAAGCCATTTATTATACCCCAAATTTCAGAAAACGAATCGTTCTCATTAACCTGTTAAGCAACGTATTGCAAATGGCTGTAACCATTATTTTTGGTGTGATAGGTTTATATTTTCTTGCAACTAATTATGAGGTAAATGTAGATTATCACAAATTAGCAAGTGTCTTGATCATTGGTTTAATACTCGTGTTTTTAATAGGTTTTGGCGTAAAACAAAGCAAGTTCACCATCAAAGGGTTTTCGTTGGAAAAGGTGAAACAATTCATTTTAAAATTTCCCAAAGAAAAAATCGTGCTTGGGTTTTTACTTTCGTTATTGCGCTACCTTATTTTTTCGTTTCAGTTTTACTTTTTATTACAGCTTTTTGGGGTTGAAATTTCATATTTTAATGCCATGGCAATAATTACTTCTATGTATGTATTGGCATCCGTCGTTCCGTCTATTTTTATTTTTGATGTGGTTATAAAAGGAAGCGTCGCCCTATATTTGTTTGCTTTTATTAACGTAAACGAACTCACTATTTTAAGCATAATTACCATCATGTGGCTGTTAAATTTTGTATTGCCAAGTGTATTTGGAAGCTATTATGTGCTCAATTTTAATCTACCAAAAACCGAAGATTAATTATGGTTTTAATCAGTATTATTATAACACTTTTATACTTAGTTTTAATAGGAAGTTTTGTTATTGGATTTGATAAAGTCCCTGTTTTTAAGCTGAAGGACATTAAAGCGAAAACCACTTTTTCCGTAATAATTCCTTTTAGAAATGAAGCTGAAAATTTACCACATTTATTAGCTTCAATCGATGCTTTGGCATACCCGAATCATTTATATGAAATTATTTTTGTTGATGACGAATCGGATGATGAGTCCGTTGATATAATTATGAGATTTCTCACTAATGTTCGAAATGACATCAAAGTAATTTCAAACAAAAGAGTATCAAATTCCCCAAAAAAAGATGCGATAACCACAGCTATAAGTCAAGCTAGAAACGACTGGATTATCACGACCGATGCCGATTGCATTTTGCCCAAATATTGGCTGGATAGTTTTGATGAATGCATTCAAACCACAACAAGTAAATGTATTGTTGCCCCCGTAACTTTCCATGCTAAAAGCGGCTTTTTAAATCGGTTTCAATTACTCGATATGTTAAGTTTACAAGGTGCCACCATTGGCGGATTTGGCATTAAAAAACCCTTTTTGTGCAATGGCGCCAATTTTGCCTATCAAAAAGCATTGTTTATTGAATTAAACGGATTTGACGGTAACAAAAATATAGCCAGTGGCGATGATATTTTCCTCTTGGAAAAGGCTGTAAAAAAACACCCTAAAAACCTTAATTATTTAAAATGCGAACAAGCCATTGTTACCACAAATGCACAGCCAAATTGGAAGGCTTTAAAAGCACAACGCATCCGGTGGGCAGCAAAAACCAGTGCTTACAACAATCTATTTGGCAAGTTAACAGGGGTAATGGTGTTCCTCATGAATGCTTTAATTATGTCACTCTTACCATGGGTTTTACTATACGTATTCGGCATTAAAATCTTTATTTATCTTTTAATAATCAAATTTAGCATCGATTATTTATTGATTTTTAAATCGGCTACATTCTTTAATCAAAAACAGGTTTTAAGCACTTATGTTTTCGGATTTTTGCTCTATCCGTTCTTTAGCGTTTATATCGCATTTGTTTCGCTATTTAAAGGTTACAAATGGAAAGGTCGGGATTTTAAAAAATAAATACGATTGATTTATTTTTAGTAATTTTACATACCTGTGCTTAGCGCAGTTAAAGTATAACCCACATCTTATAAACCTATGAAAAAGATACTTTTTTTACTTGTGTTAACCACCTCATATTTGTCACTATCCGCACAACAACAATACACCATTAACGGAAAAAATTATGAGCTTAAAACCGCCGTTGAAGGCCATTTGGATTTACTTTGGAACACCGTCGACAAACAATTTAGGTACTTTGTAAAAACCGGCGATGGCAACATTTCCGAACTACTTAACACCAAAAATTCAAACAACAACTTTAACGAAGAATACAAAACACAGCTTAAAAACCTAACCGAAAACACCTCAATTTCGGTAAACGATTTAAAATTCACATTAACCGATTTAACGCAGTTTATCAAACAGTACAACACAGCCGTTGGAGATTCGGCGTATCTCGACGAAAAACCAACCCTAAAATCGCGTTTGGGCTTATTTGGCGGCATTACAAACCATCCTTTTGTAAGCAACCCCAACAATACCACAGTGCCATTTTTTGGTGCCGAACTCGAAATAATATCGTCACTTAAAACCTCAAGGCATGCTGGTTTTTTTAGTGTCGAGCACGCTTTGGACAACACGGATTTTAAATACACAAGCACGCAACTCGCTTTGGGTTATCGGTACCGTTTTATTAACAAACCAGCGTTTAATATCTACGGAAACGCCCTTTTGGGCACTTATAATGTCTCAAAAAACACCATCGAATTAATCGGTTTGCCCCATGAAGTTGTAAAAAATTCAACCTTTAAAACTCCATTTGCGTTCGGTTTGGGAGCCGATATTAAAATTGGCAACACCGGTTTTATTACACTGGCCTACAACGAATTATTTGCCATATTTACAGATAATAACAAGCATTTTCCGGTCGATTTTGCTGTTGGCTACAAGTTTAATTTATAGTATAATTATTATAAAAACGGTCGTTTGGTTGTAAGTTTTTGGGCGTTCCCCTGCGCTTCGAGTACCTCAGCGACCGTCGGGTTGGGCTTTCCGTTGCAAGTCCTCGCTCGTGCCTCGCTGTGGGCTTTCCACTGCAATCCCTAACGCACTATCCACCATTGGCATTACCCGAATCCAAATTGCATTAAATCTGCTAATTCACCTTAATAATTATGGGCAGTTTAAATTCCGTAGTCACTTGCTGCCCGCGTTTTGAGGCCGGAAAAATTTTAGGAAGCGAATCCAGACTTTTGGTAAGTAAACGTTTAATATTCGGGATTTCGGCCATAGTCAACGAATCTATTTTGGCATCCATTAATTTTAAATCCCCCGTTTCAGACACTCGAAAATTAATCACGATCGTGTCACTAATATCTTTGGTTACAATAATAATTTCATCCTGTAAAAATTCAGAAATATGAGTTGTTAAAACCTCTTGAAAACAGGCTTTCCTTTCTTCTTTAAGCGTTAAGGAATCACAAACCGAAAAACTTGGATAGGCATCAACATCGTTCCAATTAAAAGTTTGCAATTCTTCTTTTAAAATAGCCTCAGAAGATGTTTTTTTTACCTTAAAATACTCGCAAGATGTAAGCGTTAAAATAAACAGAAAAACACAAATTTGTCTCATGGATTAAAACTGAAACCGAAAAGTACAATTTTTTTAGATTTTAATATCTAGTTTAGTATTGATATTATGCCAAATTAAAACAACACTAAAGTTTTAGTACATTTTAATTAGGAAAAACGCATTAAAATCAACACCCTATTTTTAGCCGAAAATCTTGCCTTCTTAAAAGAAACATTGGTCAGCAAAATTAAAAACCTGAAATCATCTAGACCTAACAGGTTTTTAAAACCTGTTAGGTCTAATCAATGAAATTCGTGGCTTAATATTTTAATCTGCTTTCTTTTCTACTTTAAGAAACTTTTCCTTTTTAAGGCTTGAAATCCGTTCATCTGCATAAGCTTTCAATTTACTATTTGGGAATTTTTTCTTAAAATCCTCATACCCTTTAATCTTGGCATCGTAATCGGCGTAATAAGCTTCCAGCGTTATGGCCAAATGAAAACTAGAAAACTCGTTGGCGGGGTTTTCCTTAACGGCTTTTTTTAAAGCTTCAATGCCTTCTTTGTATTTTTTTTGCCGATTTAAAACCGTTGCTAATTTAGCATATTCGGCATCCAGTGGTTTGTCTAATATGGATAACGCCTTCGAAATATACTTTTCTGCATTTTTAAAATCATCTATTTTTTCGTAATAGGTCCCTATCACATAAATGGACGTGGCATCTTTCGGGCTGAATTGTAAAGCTAATTCTCGTTGTATTATTGCTTTTTCAAATTCATATAATTGGGCATAACTCAAACTTAGCTTTTCATGTATAAATTCTGAGGATTCGCCTAATTCCAAAAGCTTTTCAAACCAAACAATGGCATTTTCATATTGATTTCGCACATAATAATTTTGCGCTTTCAAACTTATTAATTGCTTGTTGTTTTTATAAGACGATAAACCAATATCTATGTATTTATCTGCCAGTTTATTATGCCCTTTTTTAAGATGGTGCCTAGCAATTTTATAAATGGCTTTTTGGTGTGTGCTGTCTAATTGAAAGGCACTAAAAAACCTATTTTGTGCCGTGGAATCTTTTAATTGTTCTAAACTCAAGCCCAACTCGTAATGGAAATTCGGATTTTTATAATCTGTATAAACCAATTTATTGAATATTTCTGCGGCTCTTTTAAAGTTTTCGGTTCGGTATAAAAATTTACCAAAATCATATTTCAGCAAGGTGTTTTTCGGGTTGGTTTCTACGCCTTTTTCGTAGTTAATTAAAGCTTCGTCGTAATTGCCAATGGCGATATATGCTTTTGCTATTTTATGATAAACCTCAGGCGGGTTATCGTACACTTTATATTGGGCAATGGCTTTACTATAGTTACCGTGGGCAAATAAACTATCGGCAATGTTTAAAACCGAAGTTTGCGCTTCGGTTTTAAATACTAATAATAAAAATATAAAAATTAGTCTAATCATATTTAATCGGCTACTTGGAAAATTATTGGTAAAGAATATGACACATCTACCTTTTTGCCTTTATGTTTACCAGGAATTAATTTAGGAATAGATTTAATTACTCGTATGGCTTCAGCTTCTATATCTGGATGCGGCGCTCTAGATTTTTCAATTACAATATCTCCCTTTTTTGTGATTTTAAAAACAATATTAATGCGTTGTCTTCCTTTTAAACCTAAACTTTTAGCTAAATCAGTATTAAAGTTTCTATTTACAAACTTTGAAACTCCATTCGTTGTACATTTTCTTCTTTCTTTTTCAGTTTCTAAAGCTTTGCATTCTGGTAAAGTTGGTGCTTTATCAACAATAGCAAAGGGCAGTTCATTTGATGTATTTGATTCATTGTTAACAATAAATTCATCAGGCCTTTCTGTATTTTCAACCTCAAAAATTATGGGTAACGAATACGGCACAGTTACAGCTTTACCACGTTGCATACCCGGTTGCATTTTTGGCAACGCCGAAATAACACGTATGGCCTCGGCCTCTAAAGCTGGATGAGATCCTCTGGAGCGCACGCCCGTTATGTTGCCTTTTGTATCAATTTTAAAAATAACATTAATGCGTTGTCTGCCACTTAATCCGTATTCACTTGCTTTTTTAGTGTTGAAATTATTATTCACAAATTCGGTGATTTTTTTGCTCATGCACGTTTTCTTTTCGGCATTGTTTCCTTCCTCACAACCGGGATAAACGGGTACGTTCTCGAGAACTGCAAAAGGGACTTCTATATCTTCTTCGAGGTCTTCTCCAAAAATATCCTTTTTCTTATTTTCTTGATAAGCAACAGTTTTAGTTTTATCGTCAGCCGTTTTATCTGCCACTTGAAATATTATGGGCAATGAATATGGTACCGTTACAGCTTTACCTTTTTGCTTTCCCGGAATCATTTTTGGCAAGGTTTTAATAACCCGAATGGCCTCTGCCTCTAAATCGGGGTGTGGCGCTCTAGAACGAATACCTTTAATTTGGCCCTCAGTATCAATTTTAAAAATAACATTGATGCGCTGTCTGCCAGTTAAACCCAACGTGTTGGCTAAACCGGTATTAAAGTTGCGCTGTACATGTTTTGAAATGTTTTCGGATATGCATTTTTTTTGATCTTCCCTAGATAAACTTTCGCATCCGGGATAAACTGGCACTTGGTCTATGACTGCAAATGGGACTTCAACATCGTTTAAAACATCAGCAAATAATGGATTGTTAAAACCATCATCACTTGTAAAAACAAGTAAACTTTTTAATTCTTTTACTTCCGCATCGTTTAAATATCCTTGCACTTGAATTTGCTCAAACACTGCCGAGATTTTTTCAACCAATTCTGTTTTTGATTCTTGATTTGTAAAACTTTGTACTTCTTCTACCAAATTAGCATTAAAAGTTTCTTCCTTTGCGATGTCCAGTAACAGACTTAAACCTTTTTCTTCTTCTTTATTTACATGACCTTGAACTGCTATTTGCTCTTTTACCGCTTTTATTTTCTTTATTAAAGGACTCTCCTTTTTTTGTTCAATATTAATGTTGCTTTTTTTGTTTTGTGCATTTAGGGGTTGCGTACAGGATGTATAAACCAACATCCCAAAAACCAGCGGAATTAAAAGTGCATACTTAAATAAATTAACTTGTTTTGATTTTGTTTTTGATAACATAACGATTCGTTTTTTGATTAATGATTGTTTAAAAAAGGTATTGATGAATGATATATTTTTGGTTTCAAAAACCTCAGCCAAAAGGTTCTGATAGTACTGTGCTTTATTTTGATGTTTTACCGCATGGGCATCAGCAATAAACTCATGCAATGTTGCCATTCGGCTTTGATACATATACACGAAAGGATTAAACCAGAATACAATGCGCAATACTTCAAAAAACAATAAATCCAAAGTGTGTTTTTGTTGGGTGTGGATGAGCTCGTGTTTTAAAATAGCGTCTTTATCTTCTGTTTTAATGCGCGCTCCTAAAAAAATATAATGGAAAAACGAAAATGCCGCGGTGCTGTTCAACAATTCAACCAACACTATATTGCCCACAGATTGTTTTGGGTTTTTAATAACCAAGGCAGCAATTTTAATGATTTTAAACACAAACAGACCAAACGCCACGGATAAACCCATGTAGAATACCAACTCCCAAATTGAGAAGGTATTCTGCTCTAAAACCACCGCGTTTAAAGCCATGGTGTTATTCGCATTTGCAGCAGATTGCCCCAAAACCACTTCGGGCAATGTGATGATATAATTTTGCGGCACAACCTTTTTAAAGCTTTCCAATTTTATAAACGGAAGGACTAACGATAGCAATGCAGTGGCCAAAAGGTATAATCTGTTCCATTTAAAAAAGGTTTCTTTTTTTAAAAACACATCGTAAGCCAATAAAAAGATGAGCTGAAACGCTACGGTTTGCAATATATAATGTATCATTTTTCGTTGTTTTTATTGATTTCCTTTAAAACCGATTCCAATTCGTTTAAACTAATATCGTTTTTCTTTACAAAAAAAGACACCATGCTTTTAAACGATCCCTGAAAATAATTATCGACCAGCTTATTAATGGATTGATTGCTGTATTCGTGCTGCGGAACTATTGGAAAATACAAATGTCCTTTTCCTTGTTTTTCGTAATCTACAAAGCCTTTGCTCTCTAAAATCCTTACAATGGTCGATACGGTATTGTATGCTGGTTTTGGCTCCGGAAACTCTTCGATTATGGCTTTTACATTGGCTTTTTTAAGTTGCCAAAGTATTTGCATAATATCTTCTTCTGCTTTGGTGAGTTGTTTCATTTTTATCAAATTTCATTATTCAACTAATGTTTTAGTTAAACAAATATAACTAAAAAATTAGTTTGAACTAATGTTTTAGTTTAAAAATGTAACAACTTGTTTATATTAGCGTCATACTAGTGCATATTTTAAACATATTTATGGATATTATTTTAGTTATTGTGGCTGCCTTATTTATAGTTTTAGGTATAATAGGCAGTTTCCTTCCGGTTTTACCCGGGCCTTTAACAAGTTGGATTGGGCTGTTAATCGTTCATTTAACAGAGGCCATCCCCATGGATAGGTCGTTTGTAATTATAACCCTTGTTATTGCAATACTTATTTGGGTTCTGGATTATATTATACCTGCCATTGGCACGAAGCGTTTTGGCGGCACAAGATCGGGGATGATTGGTACCACCTTGGGCTTAATTGTTGGGTTGTTTGCCCCAATTCCCGGTGGTATTATTATTGGTCCTTTTGTTGGCGCACTAATTGGCGAACTGTTAAACAATGCCGATTCTAAAACAGCTTTTAAAGCAGCATTTGGTTCGTTTATTGGGTTTTTAACTTCAACTTTTATAAAGTTTATAGTGGCCGTTATATACTTAGGGTTGTTTATTGGCATTTTATGGGAGTATAAAAGTGCCCTATTTTCATTTTAAAAAAACGTAATGATTTAAAAAGAAGAACCCTGTGGGTCTCTCACCTCCACAGGGTTTTGTAAATTGCTATTATCAACAAAAAAATTGAGGGATTAATTAATTTGAAGTGTTGATAGGACAAATATATATATAACAAATGGCTTTGAACTGCGGAAAACCCACAGCAGTTTTACGGTTAAATGATAGAGTTTAAGTATAGCAATGCTTTTGAGGTCAAAAAAAAATGATAAAAAATGAGATTAAAATCAAAAAAAGGCCCCTAAGTAATATTTAAACTACACAAACCCTTCTTTTCGGGCGTTTTCTATTAAAGTTTCGTCTTGCCCATCGTGCACCGAAAACAGTTCCCTGAGTTGTTTTTTTCTCTTTTCTATGGCACTTATGGATATATCTAAATGAGATGCCAAATTTTTTGTCCGTACCCCTTGAGATAGTAAATGGAGTATCTTTCTGTTTTTATCATCAATTACAATATTGCTTGTAATCGTTTTTCTTATATGCCTATTTACGGTACCACTGTAAAATGGCGGATTGTTAAGTACAGCTTGAAAGGCACTGGCCAGTTCGCTTGATGTTAGATCGCTTTTAATTAAAAACCCTTCCGGATCTATGGTTTTTATAATATTATGAATACGGAAAGATTCGTTAAACATGGTTAACACAATAATTTTGGCGTTTGGTAAAATTTTGCGCGCATATTCTGCTAAATCTTCGCCAGATTGCATAGTACCATCCGATGATGGCGGTAAGCTAATATCTACAAATAAAACGTTATACGGTACGCTTTTTTCAATCGATTTATTCATAAAAGCCAAAGCCTCGTCACAATTATTTGCTATATCAATCGATAATTCCTGGTTGTCTTTTTTAGTAAATAATAATGTGTTCTGATAGCCCTCAATAATCATGGGGTGGTCATCAATCATTAATATTTTAATATGCTCAATCATTTAATTATAATTAATCTGTTTTAACCTTTATTTTTATAGTTGTGCCTTTATTTAATTCTGATTTTATAGTTAAATCACCTTTAATTTCCACAACTCTAGAGTTTATGTTTTTTAAGCCAATGCCTTTTTTCGCTTTATTGACATCAAACCCAGTACCGTTGTCGTTTATGGTTAAGCAAAATACGTTATTTTTAACTTCAAAACTAATTTTTACAAGGGTTGCCTTAGCGTGTTTATAAATATTTTGAAGTGATTCCTGTATGATTCTGTAAATGTGAATTTTAGTTTTGTTTGACGCTTCTTCCCAATCAATTTCATTATTATTTAGTTCATAATCAAATCCATAAGCTTTGGTTTGTGTTTCTATTAGGGTTTTTATTATATCCATAAAACCGGACCCGGCAACAAAATCGGTATTTAATTCGTGGGATACTTTTCTAATATCCTCCTCAATGGTTTTAAGTTCGCTAATATATTGGCTTCTGGTATTAATGGCTTCAGCACTAGTGCCCATGTTTAAACTATCTAAGCTTAACCGGGTTCCAAACAAACGGCCTAAAACACCATCGTGTAATTCTTGCGAAACACGTTTCTTTTCCAATGTTCTAGCCTCTTCAATATTATCTTGTTGCGAAAGCATGAGGTTATAAATCTCTTCGTTGGTTTCTTGTTGCTGTTGTATAAATTTTA
This sequence comes from Hwangdonia sp., assembly GCF_048381975.1. NCBI lineage: Bacteria > Pseudomonadati > Bacteroidota > Flavobacteriia > Flavobacteriales > Flavobacteriaceae > Hwangdonia > Hwangdonia sp. The sequence continues at coordinate 39,487 of NZ_JBLWYT010000012.1, forward strand.
ATTCTTTGTTTTTGTTTCTTTGAGTTACCACAGAATATATTAAAAAGGACGTTATAATCAATATGATTGAAATAATTAAAAGCCACAGGCGCTCGCGCGCAATTCTGATGTTTTCTTGTTCTATTTGATTGGTTTCATACTTAATTCTCGCAAATTTATTTCTTATGGTTCGTTCTGCTTTTTGCAGACTATCGCTAAGTGCTATATAATCTTTTAAATATTTTGCGGCCGCGTTTCCTTCTTCAATTTTTGAAAGTAACAAAAGTGATTTCAATAAATCATCATTATGATATTGTTCAGAAATATCTTTGGCCCTATAGGCATAGTATTTTGCTGAGTCTTTTTGATTTTTATCATTGTAATATTCTGCTAAATGTTGATTTATAACTATTGAATTATAACTTGCCGCACTATTATCCAAGCTATCGCAAATCCTTAATGCTTTTAGATATAATCCTGGTAATTCGTCCTTTTTTTTTGATAAGTATAAAGTGTGCGCATAATTATCGAGTACCAATGCGTAAAAATCCGGTCGTTCATTAACCAAGTTTTTATTCTTTAAAATCTGTCCGTAAAAATCCAATGCTAATTGAAATTGTCCAGAATTTTTATATGATAATGCTAAATTGTTTTTAGAATTATCAATGGTTGCTTTTGTATTACCTTTCAGTGTTCTTTTTAAGGCTAAAGCATTTTTATGATAAGCTATGGATTCGTCATACAATTCTAATTGGTCAAACACCAAGCCTAAATTATTGAATAAAAACGATTTATATTTATCTACTTCATTTGTTTTTTCTAATTGATTTAATAAAGCAATAGCTTCAACAGAGGTTACTTCGCTGCCCGTAAAATCTTTTTCGTCTTTTTGAATTACAGCTATACCATATAGCGTTATGGCAATTTTGAATTTCTTTTTAAGTTTCCTGTAAATTTGTTCGGCTTTATGGTAATGATAGTATGCACTATCGGCTAAAATTCTATACCGATACCCTTCGCCAATTTTATAATGGGCATTCGCGAATAATAAGGAATCCTGAAGATTGGCTAACCCATTTTTCTGAACGGAATCTATTACTTTAAAACTTTTGGTTTGTTGCGCCTTAGCAGCTATTACACAAAAAAGAATACTTATGTAAAAAAATAAAATTTTCAATTAAAGGCTGGATTAACTATTTCATCAAATGTATTTATAATTTTTTAATTTTTGTCAATAAAAAAAGGCTCTATCTAAATAAGACAGAACCTTTAATATATAGTCAATATTTTTTTAGTCATTTACTCCACCTCCTGTGTACGGAGTCGTATCTTCTGTTTGGTCACCATCATTTAAAACATCGTCTTCGTTTAAATCTTGTTTGGTACATGATGTAAATGCAGTTAAAAGTAATGCTAGTAATAAAGTAATTTTTAAAGCTTTCATAATTAATTCGGTTTTTAGGTTAAAATTATTTTCTTCTATTATATTCAGTTTATTCTATTAATTTTCAAATAATTAAAATATTATCAAGATTCCCGATTTTCAAAAAATCAAAATCTTGAGAGAGAAAAAATGGATAATTAACTTAAAAATCGAAACGCACAAAAGCGTATAGATTTTTTTCTTACTGTAAAATAAATTTTACAAACAAGTTTTAAAATGGATTAATAAATTTTATTAGCTGAGGGAGTTGATTTGGGTTGCTAATTTTGAGGATGGCTAAAGTAATCTGAAATTGTTTAATATTGGAAATTAATCGACGAAATGTTGTTTTTTATCGACAAAAAGCAAATCATTGTAGCTTTATTATACGATTATCTGTCGAAAATTTATAAAGTAGACCCATTTTTAACCAAACTTGTTTTAACAATTTTAGTTTTAAAATCATATGGTTCGCCGGTTATATTCTGTAATCTTTTTATGAGCATTTTAGCTGCATTGGCTCCAATTTCTTTAGCATGCTGCCTTATGGTAGTTAGCCGAGGTATGGAATGATTAGATACAGATTGGCTTGAAAACCCTATTACCGATATATCTTTTGGCACTTTAAGCCCAAGGCTTGTGGCCACATTAATAGCAATAACACCCGAAGCACTATCGGCGGAAATTACGGCATCAATATTTTTATGCTTTTTCATAAAAGCTATTATTTTATCTTGGGCATTATCTTCTTTTTTAATATTTAAGACCAACGGTTTGTAATCTTGACTTTCCAATATAGCTTTATTGTATCCTCGTTCTCTTAATTTACCAACACTTAAATCATCAATATTGCTCATAAATGCTATTTGCTTTCTATTTTCATCTAATAAATTTTTTGTAGCCCGGTAAGTGGCATCAAAATCATCTACTATTACTTTATCGCAAAGTACATCGTGCGCCACCCTATCAAACATGACTATTGGCAAACCTTGCTTGATGGTTTGTTTAAAATGTTCAATTTCATTTTTAATTTGGGTTTCTTCTGATACGCATAGAATAAACCCATCTACACTTCCGTTGGCCAATAATTGCAAGCTTTCCTTTTCTTTTTCTAAGGATTCGTTTGAAATACACGTCATTATATTATAGCCGTGCAATGAAGCTTCGCGCTCTATACCAAACAATACTTTTGATAAAAAATGATTGAGTATATCCGGTATAATAACACCAATGGTGTTGGTTCTGTTTTGCTTTAAACTTAATGCAACTTTATTGGGTTTGTAATTATATAGCTCCGCAAGTTCTTTGACACGCTTAATAGTTTCCTTGCCAATTTCCTCACTATTGTTTAATGCTTTTGAAACCGTAGATATTGAAACATTTAACTCTTTTGCTAATTGCTTTAAAGTAACCATTACATTTTAAAATTTATTTTAAAAGAATGCAATTTACAAAATTACATGATGCAACATGTAACACACTTGAAGTTCTTTTAATTTTAAAAAACATCTTTATTAAACCAAAAACACAATTGAAGAATTAATAGGTTTTGAGAATTAAATTGGTCTTTCTGTAACATTTTTACAAAAAACATATCTACTAATTAAAATTTTAACTCATTAAGTAAACTTTTTTTATTACATTTAATTTATATTAGTATATTTAAACTTGGGGTTTTTGTGATATACAAATGCATAATTGCTATTATTTTGTTCTCTTAGTTAAATTTTTGTTAATACCATCTATCGGCAGTTCATTGTTGTTCGTCATTAAAAACATGTTGTATATATATTATTTTTTATATCAAGACTATTATTAAATATTTTGCATACTTATATATTATATAATGTTTAAAACATTAAAAATTAACTTAAACCATTTATAAATGATAAAAACTAACACCTAAACTAATTAAACCCTCAAGAAAAATCTTGAAGCAATCAAAATTAAAAACTAAATCAAAAAAAATTATGATTCAAAAATTACTAAAACTAATGTTTGTGTTTTGCTTGTTTAGCATGCAAAGTATTCAAGGCCAGAACACAATAACAGGTACTATTACAGATAGTGCAACTGGAATTCCACTTGGTGGAGCAAATGTTGTTGAAAAAGGCACTACAAACGGTGTCTCTACAGACTTCGATGGAAACTACAGTATTACGGTTTCAAGCCAATCGGCTATATTGGTTATTTCCTATATAGGTTATACCAATCGAGAAATTGCCGTTAACAACCAATCGGTTATTAACGTTTCCTTATCAGAAGACGCTAGTCAACTAGAAGAAGTTGTTGTAACGGCTTTGGGTATTAAAAGAGAACGTAAATCGTTAGGATATTCCGTTCAAGAAATCCAAGGGGCATCTATATCTGAATCGCGAGAGCCAAATATGGTTAACTCCCTATCAGGCAAGATAACAGGTTTACAGGTTATTAAGGGAAGTAATGGTCCTGCAGGCTCCTCTAAAATTGTATTAAGAGGATATAGCTCTTTAACCGGAGACAACCAACCATTAATTGTAGTTGATGGAACTCCTTTAGATAACTTCACGGGTTCTTCCAATGAAGGTTTCTGGAGTCCTTCTGCCGATTTAGGTAATGGTTTAGCCGATATAAACCCAGAGGATATAGCAACTTTATCTGTTTTAAAAGGTGCTTCTGCAGCCGCATTATATGGTTCGCGAGCTGGTAACGGGGTTATTTTAATCACAACCAAAACCGGTAAATCTAGTAAAGGCCTAGGTATTTCTTACTCAGCAACTACTGGGTTTCAAAGCATTTTCTCAGTTCCGGATTTACAGAGTAGTTTCGGACAAGGTTCTGTAGGTGCTTACGATGAATATTCTACTTCCAGTTGGGGTCCTAAAATTGAAGGACAAACTGAAACTGGTCCAGAGCAAGGATCGGTTGTTTTTGATAAGGCTTACGATAATATTGGAAACTATTATAAAAATGGGTTTAGTCAAAACCACAGTCTATCTTTACAAAATTCAACAGATTCTGGTTCTTTCTATGCTTCTGCTAATTATTTGGATGATGAAGGTATTTCGCCTTCAGCTACTTTAGAACGTTTAAACTTAACGGCAAGAGGTGTTTCTAAATTTGGAAATGATAAAAAATGGACTGCTGATACAAAAGTACAGTACAACAGAACAACGGCTAACAATAGACCAAGAACTGGTTTTGGTGCATTAAGCCAGTATCAAACTATTATCAATTTCCCGCGTTCGCGCGATATTGAACAATATTCTGCTGGAGTAGATGAGTTTGGCAATCAAATTTGGTTCGACCCAACATCCAATCAAATCAACCCGTATTGGGCAAACAAAAGGCGTTTGAGTTGGGACTCTAGAGATCGTTTTATAATAAACGGAACTTTAAAACATCAGGTTAATGATTGGTTGAGTGCAGAAATTAGAGCAGGTGCAGATTTGTATACCACGAATACGGAATCAAAAGTATTTGCTGGAACATCAAGTACATCTACCTATGGTTTAGGAAAAAACACCTTTATTGAGCAAAATTACAGTGCTTTAATAGCGGCTTCTAAAGATAATATTTTTGGAAAATTTGGAGGTTCAATTACTTTAGGGGGTAACTTAATGTCTACAGAGAGTAGCCGTATAAGCAGTAATTCAGGAGAATTATTGGTTCCTAATTTATTTAGCTTAAATAATGGGATTAACCCAGCAAGTGTTTCACAAGGGTTTAGCACAAAAAAGATAAATTCAGCTTATGGGCTATTACAATTAAACTATGATGGGTACTTATTTTTAGATGTAACGGGGCGTAATGATTGGTCGTCAGCACTAAGTGAGGCTAACAGGTCATTTTTCTACTCGTCTATAAGTACATCATTTGTTATTTCTGATATGATAACTAAAAACGGTGGCGATTTACCAAGTTGGTTTACTTTTGGTAAGCTAAGAGGGTCGTATGCCGAGGTAGGTAACGATTTAAGTCCTTTTTCATTGTATAACGCATTTTCTATAGGTAACGACCCACTTGGTAACACAACTGCTGGTACAAATAGTACATTAAGAAACCCAGATATTGTAAATGAGTTGATTAAATCTGTTGAAATAGGTTTAGAAGCTCGTTTTTTAAACAACAGAGTAGGTTTAGATGTGGCTTGGTATAAAACAAATGCTACCAATCAGATAATCGGGCTTCCTTTAGACCCTTTTAGTGGATACAATTCTAAATTGATAAATGCCGGTGATATTCAAAATAAAGGTATCGAGGTAACCTTAAAAACCAAAATTTTAGATAATGAAGATGGATTATCTTGGGATATGGACGTTAATTACTCATCAAACGAGAATACCATTGAGGAATTAGCCGACGACGTAACACAATATACTTTAGGCGGATTTGACAACTTTAGTATTAGAGCAGATGTCGGTGGAGATTATGGTGTTATCGTTGGCTCTAAGTTCAGAAGAGTTGAAGATGAATCTAGCCAATTTTTTGGAAGAATTTTAGTAGACGCCGACGGATTACCGTTAGCATCAACAGATAAACACATTTTAGGTTCTCAACAGCCTGATGCCTTATTAGGCATTACAAATATGTTTAATTACAAAAACTTTTCTTTTAGTTTCCTATTTAGTGCAAGCATTGGAGGCGAGATTTTCTCTGGGACAAATCATGCACTACAAAGATCTGGTTTAGGCGCCGTTACAGTAGTTAACGGAGAAAGAAACGATATTGTGTTTAATGGCGTTGTAGACGATGGAGCTGGCAACCTAAGCGAAAACACAACTGGAGCTACTCCTCAAAATTACTGGGCTGCCATTACAGGTCGTTCTGGAAACTTAGGTATTAATGAGGCGAATGTGTATGATGCTACACACGTAAGATTAAGAAATGTAAATTTAACCTATACTTTCGATAGAGCATGGTTAGACACAACACCTTTTCAAGGGTTATCTGTTGGTGTATCGGCCAACAATGTTTGGTTGATTACAGAGCATTTAAATGGTGTAGATCCTGAAGCAGTTAATGCGACAAACTCTAACGCCAATGGCTTTGAGAACTTAGCACCACCAACAACAAGAACTGTATTTTTAAATATAGCGGCTAAATTTTAAAAAAAGAAAAATTATGAAAAAAGTATTAAGTAAAAAACTGGCACTATTTTGTGCGACACTATTGATTTTTTCTTGTAGTGATTTTGAAGAAATCAATAAAGATCCCTTGGCTGCCACTGCAGAACAAGTAGAGGTTGAATTTTTTATCAACAGTTCTATTGGGGCAGCACAGCAAGATCCACACATTGCAGAACGTGTATTTGTATTATATTGGAAGGATGCTTCAAGAACCTCAAGGTTAGGCGTTCTTTCTGAAGGTGGTTCAAACGATGGATGGACTAACGATTACTTTAATGGTTACATATCTAAATGGCTATTAAACATCACGACTGCCATTACTGTTGCAGAAGAAAAAATTGCAACAGGAAATGTTAAGGAATATACCGAGAATTTATTGCACATTGCTAGAATTTGGAGAGTCTATATTATGAGCGAAATGACCGATGGTTTTGGTCCAATTCCCATAAATGGTTTTCAAGGTGAAAATCCAGACTATAATAGTGTAGAAGATGTATATCTTTTTATGCTATCGGAATTAAAAGATGCCGTTAGTAAGATAGACGCTTCAAACACATTTAAACCAGATGCAGATTTAGATCAAGCTTTTGGCTTCGATTACACAAAATGGAAACAGTATGGAAACTCTATGAGAATGCGTTTAGCTATGCGTTTATCGGAAGTGGCACCTGCTGTAGCACAACAACATTTTGAAGAAGCTGCCAACAGCGGCCTAATTATTGCCACACCTGCTGATGACATGAGAGTTATCGAAACTGGTGGCTGGAGCAGTTTTACCAATGTACAATCGAGAGAATGGAATAGCCATTATATGACTGCTGCTTACAGAAACACAGTGGTTGGTTTAGGTGGTGTAACATCTGTAGCTCAGTTGCCTGTTGACGATCAAATTAATATTAAACCCGCAAATTATATGGGGTTAAAATACGATGATCACTTTACACAACTTACAAACGACCCAGCTAAAGGTTTCTGGTTTGATGGTTTACCAAACACTATTGACCCGAGAGCTTATAAAACTTATCCAATTCCTGGAAATCTTGACGATGAGCAGTATAGCAACTTCCCAACTTGGGGTAATGGCCATACGGTAACTGAAAGAAATTTATTGGATGATAACGGAGATGTTTTACAAACTTTAGATTGCGCCTTTACGTATAATGCATTTGCCGCAGGCGACTGGGGCGATGTAGGTGCTAAGAACCAATTACGATCTTCTGGAACTTACCCACGCTTAGGACTTGATTTTAGAGGCAAAGGCAGATTCACTGAGCGTGTCTTTTTCCCATCTTGGGAAACACACTTCTTAATAGCTGAAGCAGCAGCAAGAAATTGGTCAACACCAATAAGTGGTAAAGAAGCTTACGAAACTGGAATTGCACATAGTTTTGAGTATTATGGCCTTTCGGAACATGTAGCTACTTACATTGCTTCTGAAGATTACAACAACGCCGGAACATCAGTAAGTTGGGATCATACCGCAGAGCCTCCTGCTAGCGTAACTATGGATTACATAGACGGTTATACAGGTGCAGCTGGAACTTTTGAATATACGTACCCAAATAATACTATTTATAAAGGAGGAACCGTTAAAAACGACCTTTTAAATAAAATTATTACGCAAAAATTCATAGCTTCTCAAGCGTGGATACCTCTAGAAATTTGGAATGACCATAGAAGATTGGGCTTACCATTCTTTGAAAACCCTGCGATTGAAAATCCAATTCCGGATTTACCACAGTTGAATGCTGGAAACGTAATGACAAACCAGGTAAATTTCTTTGGACAACGCATGAAATACCCTTCTTCTTTTGTTAACAATGTACCTGCTGGTCATGCACAAGCTGTACAATTACTAGGAGGCCCCGACACCGTACATACACCATTGTGGTGGGCTCAACAAAATTAGATTGCAGTATTAAAAAGTAAATTTGTTAAAAGGGAGAATCTTATAGATTCTCCCTTTTTATTTTTTATATTTATCATTAAAATAAATTATTAAAAAGTAGTGCTTTGAAAAAAATTTTTCTCTATACCGTCCTAAGTTTTATTCTTGTTAATTGCAACCAAAACAAATCATATAAAACCTTACATACCATAAAAAGTAAGCCATCAAATGGCACGACTCTTTTTTCTTTAATTCCCAACGAAAAAACAAGTTTCGATTTTCAGAATAATGTAAAAGAAACTGCAGATTTGAATTTTTTAAATTTTGGAAACATTTATAACGGCGGCGGAGTTGCTACCGCAGATTTTAATAACGATGGTTTGGTTGATGTATTTTTTGTTTCCAATCAAAATTCAAATAAGCTTTATTTAAACGAAGGCGATTTTAAATTTAAGGACATTACTGCAACATCGGGGTTAGCAGATGCAACGGGCTGGTCCAATGGGGTTTCTGTGGTCGATGTAAATAATGATGGCTGGCTGGACATATACATTTCTAAATCTGGTAGCCGGAATGAGTACGAATCAAGAGAAAACAGGCTTTATATTAATCAAAAAAATAACACCTTTATCGATCAAGCCAAAGAATGGAAAATTAACAACCCGGGGTTTAGCACCCAATCTTATTTTTTCGATTTTGATAAAGATGGCGATTTGGATATGTATCTGGTAAGTCACAGACCAGATTTTGAAAACACGGGTACCCTTAATATGCGCATAGAAAGAGATTATTCAAGATTCAGCTCCGATATCCTATACCGAAACGATGGCACGCATTTTACCGAAATTACACATCCTGCAGGCATGGTTAATAAAACGTTTGGATTGAGTGCTTCAATTGGCGATTTTAATAATGATGGTTGGCCAGACGTATATGTATGTAACGATTTCTTAACACCGGACATGCTCTATATAAACAATAAAAACGGCACGTTTACCAATGAGATTTTAGATAGGATAAAGCACACGTCATTTAGTAGTATGGGATCTGATTATGCCGATTTAAACAATGATTCCCATCCCGATTTGTTCGTATTGGAAATGGCTTCTGAAGACCACGTTCGCAGCAAGCAAAATATGGCTTCGATGAATACCGAAAATTTTTGGGCTTTAGTTAAAAACGGGTATCACCATCAATACATGGTGAACACCTTACAGCTTAATAGAGGCAATGGAAAGTTTAGCGAAATAGCACAAATAAGTGGTTTGGCCAAAACCGATTGGAGTTGGGCGCCGTTAATTGCCGACTTTGACAATGATGGATTGAAAGATATTTTTGTTTCCAATGGTATTCTAAAAGACATGGCCAATCAAGATTTTAGAACCGAATTAAGTAAAAGGTTTTCAGAAAAAAACAAACCAAGCTTTCAGGAAATTACCGATTTGCAACCCTCTACAAAACTTAGCAATTATAGTTTTAAAAACGAAGGCAACCTTAAGTTTACCAAAAATCCAGACCATTGGGGATTAAAAGAAAAAACACAATCAAACGGTGCGGCTTATGCCGATTTTGACAATGATGGCGATTTGGATTTGGTTATAAACAACATTAACGACACACCCCTACTTTACCAAAACAACGACACAAATAATTTTATACAAATTAAATTAAATGGTGATGCCAAAAATAAATTCGCCATTGGCACTAAAGTAACCATAACGGCAAACAACATCAAGCAGTATCAAGAATTATATACCAGCAGAGGATTTATATCATCTGTACAAAATATTGTGAATTTTGGTGTAGGCGATGCTACAAATATCGATGAGATTTTAATTGAATGGCCAAATCAAAACGTTACCAAACTCACCAATGTAAAAGCCAATCAAATAATTTCGGTCAATCAGGAAAGCGGCAAGCCGCTAGAAAACAAGAATCTAGAGAAAATTGAAACGTTCTTAAAAAGCGGCAACCCTTCGGAACAAGGTATCGTTTATAAACACAACGAAAACGAATTTGACGACTTTAAAGAACAAATCCTATTACCGCACAGTCAATCTACCAATGGGCCATTTATAGATAAGGCCGATGTAAACGGCGATGGATTAGAAGATTTTTTTATTGGTGGCGCTAAAGACCAAAGTGGAGAATTATATATTCAGAATGACGACGGAACCTTCAAAAAACAAACTGCAACGGTTTGGCAAAATGATAAGCAATACGAAGATTTGGGTGTGCTTTTTATCGATATAGACAATGATGATGACTTCGACCTTTATGTTGTTAGTGGCGGTGCCGAATTTGAAGAAAACAGCAGCCTTTACCAAGATAGGGTTTATATAAACGACGGCAAGGGCAACTTTAGCAAAGGCGAAAACATACTGCCAAAAATAAATGCTAGCGGACAGGTTGTAAGAGCTTCGGATATTGATAATGATGGCGATTTAGACCTCTTTGTTGGCGGTCGTGTGATACCCAATAAATACCCCTATGCGCCCGAATCGTATATATTAATAAACGAAAACGGTAGGTTTCACAACAAAACCGCATCAATAGCCCCTGCCATAAAAAACGTTGGCCTTGTTACGGATGCGATATTTACGGATTTTGACAACGACAATGATAACGACCTAATTGTTGTGGGCGAATGGATGCCAATTACCATATTTGAAAACAACAACGGAAAGTTTACACCTGTGGTTAACAATTCATTAAAAAACACCGAAGGTCTTTGGTTTAGTATCAAAGGAACCGATATTGACGACGATGGCGACATGGATTATTTTGTTGGCAATTTAGGATTAAACACCAAATACAAAGCCAGCACAGAAAAACCGTTCCATGTGTTTTGCGATGATTTTGATAATTCCGGAACTTTCGATATTGTATTAACTTCAAACTACAAAGGCACTTTGGTACCATCGAGAGGGCGCGAATGTTCGTCGCAACAAATGCCTTTTATAAAAGATAAATTCCCCACGTTTTATGAATTTGCCGAAGCTACTTTAGAGGACATCTACGGTAAAGAAGCATTAGATAAAGCGCTGCACCTTAAAGTCCACATGCTAAACAGCGTGTTTTTGGAAAACAATGGCGATGGCAGTTTTAACATTAAAAGCCTTCCGAAAATGTTGCAAATTGCACCAATTATGGATTTTGAGTTTGTTGATATCAATAATGATAATCGCAAAGAGATAATTGCTGTTGGCAACCATTACTTTGCCGAGGTTGAAACGGTGCGCTACGATGCGTCGTTGGGCAGTGTTTTATCCTATAAAGATAAAGGCTTTGAAGTGTTAGACCTGAAAGAAACAGGTTTTGTCAATGAAGGAAACTCAAAAGACATTATCACAATAAACAAAAAAAATGACACCATATTGCTAATCACAAATAACAATGATAAAGTTAATGTGTTCAACGTTCAAAAATGATCAATAACACGTCTTTTGTAACATTACAAATAACGGATGCTTTGCCATGAAAACGAGTTTCATCAAATTTAAAAACAAGGTAAAAGCGACTATTCCGTTAAAATATCACGTTATATTTTGGCTTAGCTATTTTGTTTTCAATGTTATCCGCTGGGGCAGCTATAATGACGATTTTATATATTCCATAAAATCCAATCTTGTAGAATTTCCCATTCATATTGTATTGGTTTATTTAAATATTTATTACCTCATTCCCAAATTCATTTTAAAGGGCAAATACTTTACTTTTATACTAAGCCTGTTCATCGCACTGCTTTTGGCCTATTTTTCGAGGCTGGGTTTAAATTTAGCTTTTGTATCGGACGAGATTTGGTCTGGTGGCGTGTATACCTCCATGCCCAATCAATCGATGTTTAATCACTTTATAGCAGAATTTATAGGTCAGATTTACGTGATTGCGTTTGCTACGGCCATAAAAATCATCGTGGAATGGAGTATTGAAAAAAAGAGAAACGAAAAGCTTTCGCAATTACAATTAAGCACCGAGCTAAAGTTTTTACGAACCCAAGTACAACCCCATTTTTTCTTTAATACCCTAAATAACCTTTACGCGCTATCACTTAACAAATCCAGTAGTTTGCCGCGGTTAATCTTAAAATTATCCAACATGATGGAGTATGTGCTTTATGATGTAACCGATTCCAAAGCGGATTTACTTGAAGAAATAAGCCATATAAACAATTACATAGATATTGAAAACCTTAGATTTAAAGACAGAATTGACACAGAATTGCTTATTACAGGCGACTTAGAAGATGTTAAAGTACCGCCATTATTGTTTATTACCTTTGTTGAAAACTGTTTTAAGCACGGTTTAAAAGGCAACGATAAAATTTCGATAAAAATGAGCTTTGAAATGGTTAATAAAAAATACCTCGAATTTAAAATTTCAAATAATTTTAATCCGTTGTTAATTAATGATGAAAAAAAAGGAATAGGAATCTCCAATTCGTTAAGACGATTAAAACTCTTATTCGCGAAAGATTTTGTGTTACAGCCCAGTGTTAATAACGATGTTTATAGTCTCTTTTTAAAAATTCCGGTAAAATGAAAATTAAATGCGTTATAATAGATGATGAACCTTTGGCAATAAGTGTTATAGAAAATCATTTAAAAAATTTCGACAATATTGAAGTTGTAGAAACCTTTAGCAATCCGGTAAAGGCTTTCGGGGTTTTGCAGCAAGAAAAAATCGATCTTGTTTTTTTAGACATCAATATGCCACAAATGACCGGTTTTACTTTTATTGAAAACTTAAATGTGAAACCCTTAATAGTAATAACCACAGCTTACCGCGAATACGCCGTAAAAAGTTTTGAGTTGGATGTGTTGGACTATCTAGTGAAACCCATACCCTTCAATCGTTTTTTAAAAACCATAAATAAGGTATATCAGCACGCCTATACCAATGCGCCCACTGGAGATGCTGCATTAAATCAAGAACCTCATATTTTTTTAAAAGTTGATAAAAAATTGATTAAGGTTAACCTCAACGATATTTTATTTATAGAAAGCTTGAAGGATTATATTAAAATCGCAACAACGCTGGGAGATTACGTAGTGCACAAGTCGCTAACGGCTATTTCGGAGGAGTTGCCACAATCAAATTTTATACGCGTGCATCGCTCCTATAATATATCGATAAATAAAATCGCTGCTTTAGAAGGCAATACCATTGAAATTGCAGGCCGAAGAATTCCAATAGGAAGAAACTACTTAAAGCAAACCAAAGAACGCATTTTTAACATTAAAGAAGGTAACGAAAGCTAAGATATGGATGTTAAACAAAGAATTGAATCCGTAGATATTCTTAGAGGATTTACCATTGCCGCAATGATTTTAGTAAACACTCCCGGAACATGGAGTAAGGTATATGCTCCGTTGCTTCATGCCAATTGGCACGGGTTAACGCCAACAGATTTAATATTTCCGTTCTTTTTGTTCATTGTCGGGATTTCAATTTCGTTTGCTTACAAAAACAAGCCAAATAAGGCGAATACTTATAAAAAGATTATCATCCGTAGTTTAAAACTCATTGGTCTCGGGTTATTTTTAGGGCTGTTTTTACCCTATCCGCCGTTTGTTAAGGATTTTGAAATTTTAAGATTCCCTGGCGTTTTACAACGAATTGGTGTTGTGTTTTTAGTTTCCGCGGTTTTATTTATGAATTGCAATTGGAAAACCTTACTAACCATCGGGCTATCCATTTTAATCGGGTATTGGCTACTCTTGGGGTTTGTGCCATTACCAGATGGCACGCTGCCAACCTTTGATAGAGCACCAAACAATTGGGCAAATTATATCGATTTAAACGTTCTGGGAAAACACATGTGGAAACCAGATTACGACCCCGAGGGTATTTTAAGCACCTTACCCGCTGTTGCAACCTGCATTTCTGGTATTTTAGTAGGCCGCATCCTTGCAAAGACGAATTTTAACAAATTGGCTTATTTGGTAATAACCGCTGTATTATTATTAGTATCCGGTTATGTTTTTAGCATTTGGTTCCCCATAAACAAGGCTATTTGGAGTAGTAGTTTTGTATTGGTTACCAGTGGTTGGGCAACTTTAATTCTAGCTTTTATTTACTATTTAACCGATGTGTTACAATTTAAAATCGGTACTGTTTTTAAGTATGTGGGCTCCAATGCCATTACTATATTTTTCTTGTCTAGTTTTGTGTCGAAATGTTTTTATTTAATAAAAGTAACCCCAGAACAAAGCATACACTCTTGGTTGTACCATACCATTTATGTTCAACCTTTTTTAGCCGATAAGCTGTCATCCTTACTTTATGCCCTAAGCGTGGTGCTATTTTACATGGCATTGGGGTATGTTTTGTACAAGAAAAAGATATTTATAAAGGTTTAAATAAACGTGCATTAAATTAAAAAAAAGAGCTGCAATTTCTTGCAGCTTCTCATTTCAAAAAAAAGTATGCAGTTCCCTGCAAACCTTTTTATTGATTAATAGCTATAGTTAGACCCTGTGTTTTTTAAGAAGTCACATGTGGTTATATCGCTAACACTTCAAAAAAAAACTAATGCTTTCTCTTTAATTTTTTTAAATTTAAGCTAAGATTTTCCTAGTATCCTGAACATGCCCGTTCCGCAAGTAGGACATTTACCTTTCATAGCATTTCTACCGTTTTTCATGGTTACTTCCGCAGCATCCTTAATTTCTTTTTTTTCTTTACATTTTACGCAATATCCTTCCATAATATTTTAGTTTTTTGGTTTTGTTAAACTTTAATCTTCTTAAAGATAAACTATATCCAGGGTGGGAGCAAATAAAAAGATAACAATTTTCTTACTATTTACAGCTTCATTTAAAAGCTAATTTGCTATTCAATCGCTTTTTGAAAACCTGTGGAAAATTTAATATCATCAATTCCCAATTTCCGTACCTATTAAAACAACACAAAATATTCTGTTGGCTTTACATTTATCTCTATTTAATAGATGCTTTTTTATTTAAACTATTGGCATGAAGACCAAACGCTTTATGAAGTTTTTCTACGGTTAAAGGTTTATTTATATAGCCCGAACATAAAGGATGGCTCTCCGCTTGGTTAATATCGATTAAACTCGTGGATGAAGAAAGCATAAATATTTTAAGATTTTGTGATTCTAAAAAATCTAGTTTGCTAAGCTTATCGAGAAACTGGAAACCATTACACTCCGGCATATTAACGTCTAAAATTAAAACATTTGGCCTTGTTAAATGATTTAGGTTGTTTGGGTGCAAAGAGACATTTAGATACTTAAGAGCCGATAAAGGGTTTTTAAAATATATAACCCTTATGTTTTCGTTATACCTTTCTATTATTCTCTGGTTGATAAATAAATCGATTCTACAGTCATCAACTAACATTATGTTTTTAATTGGTATCATTCTTTTTTGACTTTGTTTAATTTTATTTTAAAGCAAGTCCCCTCATTAACCTTACTAGTTACTTTTATTTTTCCATTCAAATCTTCGGTAATGTTTTTAACAATATATAGCCCAAGTCCAGAACCCGGAACATCTTCAATGTTTTCCCTGAAATACAAATTAAATACTTTTGATAAGTTCTTTTTTAAAATACCAATACCGTTGTCCCTTATTTTAATTTTAATGGCATTTGGAGTTTCTTTAACCTCAATTGCTATGATTGATTTTTCTTGACGATTCTTTGAAACTGTATATATAATGGCATTTTGAACTAAGTTTTGAAATAAAGAATAGATTAACTCAACACTTGAATAATATTGAATGGTATCAGAAATATCAATTTTAAATTCAATGGTATTGTAACCCTCCAACCCTTTAAGTGATTTTAAAACATCTCCTACTATTTTTTTGAAATCGATAAAAACGGAGTCCTTCTTTTTATCTGAAATCTCTGAGGCCCGCATTAATTTATCAATCATCTTTTTGCCTCTGTCCAGGGTAATATCAAGCATTGATGTTAAATTTGACACAGACTCATTTAAATCTTCTTCTTTAATGAGGTTTAGGAGTCCTTCGGCAGAAGATAATGGCGCTTTTAAATCGTGTGCAGATCTATACAGAAACAACTCTAATTCCTTTGTTTTGCTTTTTAAACAATTCTCTGTTTTTTTTCGGTTAGTTATGTCGAGCATCATGGCACAATAAAAATTTGAGCCTCCATTTTCCCAATTACTAATTGCGAACTCTACCGGAAATTCCGTACCGTTTTTTTTCAGGCATTTCATTTCAACCGTATCGCTCGATTTAAAATCTTCAAGTTTTTTTACCGCGTTTATCAATTCAAGCACACTGGTTTTTCTATTCTTGCTGGCAATTAATTTTGTTAAATACTCGCCTTTTATTTCGCTTTCTTTATATCCAAAGGCAAGTTCAGCACCTTTATTCCACTCGGTAATTTTCCCTTCCCCATCAACAACTACAACCATACCAACTTCCATCGATTGAAAAATAGCATGGTACTTTGCTTCATTCTCCATTAATTCTTGTTTAAGCTCACTAACACCTTTCACTTCTTGAGTAGACACAGTGGCAGAAATAACAACGCCTCTGTTATTTAGAACAGGCCCAATTTGCGATACAAAAATGGCATTTACGCCGTTAGAATTGATACCTATAGTTTCAAATTGATCTGGTTTCGCAGTATTGAAAACATTATTTATAATTTTTTTGACCTTGTTGTGAAAAATGGGGTTTATAAAACTGTATAAATTACATCCTGCAATTTCTTTCTCACATAGTTTTCCAAAACCTTGATTTGAGTTTACAATTTCAGCAAAAGCATTAATTGTAAGTACCGAATTGGAAATACTATCATAATAGGTTTTATCTGGGGTTTTGCTGCCTACAATGTTTAAGTTAACATCATATTTTGGTTTTACATTAAAATAAAAAGCAACAAACTTATCTATGTCCCCTTCGGCATTTCTTCCGGGAATTATAGTTGTGTCTACCCGATACAGTTTGCCCGAACTTGAATAATCGGTGAGTATTCCTTTCCAAATTCTCCCACTCCTTATCACAGTCCATAAGTCCTTATAAATTGGATTAGCATGTCGTTCAGATTTTAAAATTACATTTAATTCTCCTATGATTCTTTTATGTGGAATTTCAATTAACTCAGAAAACTTATCGTTGGCATAAATAGTTCTTCCAATGATATCAATTATAGAAATACTCGTATCGTTGGTTAAAAATTGTTCTAATATATTTTCTGGGTTTTCTCGCCAGATTTGTTGTTTCATTAATTTCATAACATTTTTGGTTTTGATTTAAAGTAACAATCAAAGACTTTACTAATATTGTTTATGCATGTTGTTTAATTCTTCTTTCGTGATGTCCTGGTTTGGTTTAGAAACATTTAAATACATGGTCACAAAACTTTCAATGTTACCTTCAACATCTACTAATGGCACAATTGTGGTTTCCAGCCAAAAGGAATCCCCGGTTTTTGTTTTATTTTTCAAAGTTCCTTTCCAAACCTGACCTCTTTCTATAGTTTCCCATAAATTTTCACAACAAGGGTCTTTGTAATTATCCTGATTGAACAGGCAATTCACCGCTCCCAAAAGTTCATTTTCATTACAACCCGTTATTCTACAAAAACGATCATTAGCGTAAACGGTTTTCCCAAATTTATCAGAGACCGAAATGGCTACATTGCCTTTTATGAATTTTAAAATGGCTATCTCTGGATTTATACGCCACATATAATGTTTATTTGCCTGCATCGAATATCTTTTTTGAGTTGATTGAATAGGCTAATGCTTCGTCAAAATCATTGAATATTTTAAATGGTGTATGGGGCTCAAAAATTCTTTTATAAGTGCTTATTAATAATTTTGTTTTAATGGAATTAATTACGAACGCTTCAGAAATTCTTACTTTATTTAAAGCAGGACTACTAGCGAGCAATTTGGCTGCCTCTGCGCTAAAATCGCCTTGATTGTCTCTTAAGTCAATTAAAAAAGGCATGGGCTTATCTTCTGCCAATGTAGAAATGGCTTGCTTATACTTTTCGGCGACATCTACCCCTAAAGTGAGATAATGCCTTGTATTGTTGAATGCGCAAAACAGAACGCCATGAGAATTTGTCCAAAACTTGGCTCTACTAACTTTAA
Organism: Hwangdonia sp.; assembly: GCF_048381975.1. Classification (NCBI taxonomy): domain Bacteria; kingdom Pseudomonadati; phylum Bacteroidota; class Flavobacteriia; order Flavobacteriales; family Flavobacteriaceae; genus Hwangdonia; species Hwangdonia sp. The sequence continues at coordinate 57,987 of NZ_JBLWYT010000012.1, forward strand.
TTGATTTTTTTGTACAACCCATTAAGAACATGCATTAAAAGTTTGGTTAGTTTCTAACGAATAGGCAATGGCCCGTTCGTAATTCCTAAATATTTTATTAGGAATTATAGGGTCGTGAATCCGTCTTAATACAACAAGTATAAATTGTACATAATAGGAGTTCACCACGAAAGATTTTGACAGTAAAGCAGATTTAAGTTTGGTATTGTTTGCTATAATTGTAGTTACCGAAAAGGCTTCTTTTTCTTTTAAATCCCTAAGATCTATAAGCAATGGTAGGTAGCTGCCACCAGATAATGTGTTAATGGCATTTATATATTCTTCAAGAAAATCCTCGCTAAACTCCTTTGTACAATTGCCTTTTATAAATTTGCAAAAAAGAATTCCTTCTTCTAACCAAAATTTAGCTTTATTACATTCTATTTGATTGCTCATAACTGTTGTTCAATTAAAAACTGAATAACAACTCACATGCCAAAGCCATCTGAAACCTACACAATTAAATGTAATATTCTGATTTTAAGCTATTTATAAAAAATAACGATTGATAAACTCCAAAATTTTTTCCACGGTATACCGTTGTTTGTTTTACTTACAAATTGATTTCCACGGTATTCCGTTAGGTTTTGGTTGGTTTTTTTACACCTAGTTTTTTCATTCTGTCCCTTAACGTACTTGGTTTCATATCAAGTAAACTTGCTGCACCGTTTTCGCCATCTATCTTCCATTTGCACTTTTCAAGCGTTTTTATAATATGGTTGCGCTGTACCTCATTAAGGGTTAAACTTGAAGTGCCCGTAAATAACTCTTTTAAAACCGTAAATTCTCCAATAGGTGAAAGCATTAGGGTTTCTGAATCTGATAAAATTACAGCTCGTTCTATTAAATTTTCGAGTTCTCTAATATTTCCAGGCCAATTATAGGACTTAAGATTATCCATCGCTTCACTAGGTATATATTTAATACGCTTTTCGTAAGATTTATTAAACTTATCTACAAAATGCTCTACCAATAAAGGGATGTCGTCTTTTCGTTCTCTTAAAGGAGGAACTTTTATTGGAAACACATTTAGTCTAAAATATAAATCTTCCCTAAATTGTTTTTTCTCAATCTCTTCTTTAAGGTTTCGGTTTGTTGCGGCTATAACCCTTACATCAAGTTTTTTTAAGTCTGTACCACCAACAACTTCAATTTCTCCTTCTTGTAGAAATCTTAAAATTTTTGGTTGCATATCTACCGGTAACTCTCCTATTTCATCTAAAAATAAAGTGCCGCCATCTGCCAATTCAAATTTTCCAATTTTATCAGTAAAAGCGCCAGTGAACGACCCTTTTTTGTGCCCGAATAATTCACTCTCAATTAGTTCTCTTGGTATTGCTGAACAATTTACTTTAATTAATGGTTTTTTATTTCGCAAACCCGTGTTATGAATGGCGCGAGCCAACAACTCTTTACCAGTGCCGGACTCTCCCAATAGTAATACAGTAGCGTTTGTTGGTGCCACTTTTTCTACCTCTGTTAAAACATTGCTAAACTCTTCACTACCATAAACCATTTCTTCGTAGTTAAAGACCAAAGCCAACTCGTCACGCAGATAAATGTTTTCTTGCTCTAATTGTTCGCGCAAATTATTCAACTCCCTATTAGCTTCTGAAAGCTCTGCATTTGCTGAAATAAGGTTGCTTTCTGCATGCTTGCGTTCAGAGCTTTCAACCATAAGCGACACTATACTGGCAATTGAAGTTGCAAATTCTTCATCGTCTGCAGACCATTTTCTTTTGGCTCCAATGTGCTCAAAACAAATAACGCCATACATTCCATGTGCGCCTTGAATAAACACATCTAACATTGAAGAAATACCCAACGGAATTAAATAGTCTTTTGCAAATCCTTTAGTGATGTCGTTATTAACCGCGTCTTCAACCTTTACCGTTAGATTATCAGCTAAAGCATCAAAATAATTTGGGTTGTCATTTCTGGTTAATACCCCGCCATCCTCATATTCCGCCGTTTTTAAATTGAATAACTTCTCACAAGTGATGTTTGTTTTGTCGGCGTTAAATTTCCATACACCAACACGTGCAACATTTAAAGTAGTCGCGGACAAGGCCGTTATTTGAAGTAATGATTTATGATAATCGGATCCAACTAGGGCAGACAAATCCATAATAACATTCTTCTTTTGGGTAGATTTTTTAGCAATTTCCTCTAAAAGTGTTTTGGCTTTTTCTTCTTCCGAAATATCCTTTAAAGTAGCAAACAAAGCAATCACTTCGCCTTTATCATTTTTTATGTTTCCAGATAAAAATGATACTAAATATTTATTGCCGTTTTTTTTAATAAACTCAAGTTGAAAAGACCTTGCTTCTCCTTGTGCCACCTCCTCTTTGGTATTTAACATAAATTCCAAATCTTCCTTTTTCGCAAATGGATAAGGTAGATTTATGCCAATGAGCTCGTCTCTGGAATAACCAAGAATTTCACAGATTGAATCGTTGACCATGATAATTTCACCTTCCAGATTAACAATTAACAGGCCTTCTTGCATAGACATAACTAGCTTATCTGTAAACTCTTTAGCTGCTATTAAGGCCATTTCAGCTTCTTTACGTTCTGTAATATCTTGAGCTGTACCAAAGAAATTTATGGGTTCGCCATTTACAAATGTAATTTCACCCAATCCGTGAATCCATTTTAGGGTCTTTTTATTTTTGGTAAGAATCCTAAATTCCATATCAAAGCTATTGCCCGTTTCTATACACTTTTTAAATTTTTCCAGATTTGCCGTTACGTCTTCGGTGTATATGAGTGTCTTCCAAATATCAGCTGTAAATTCGATATTTTTATCAATACCCAATATCTCCATAAAAGCAGCTGAGCCTTCTATTTTTCGGGTTTTTAAGTCAAGATTAAAATTACCGATTTTTGCTATTTTTTGAGCTTCAATTAATGATTTTTCGCTGTTTTGCAGTTTCAGCTCCGCTTTCTTACGTTCAGTGATATCTGTGGCTATAATACCCAGAGCTAACGGTTTATTGGAAATACTATCTCTAATTAAAAAACCAGACATTTGTATAGGAATAAGACCGCCTGTTATAAAATTTTTAAATAGAACTTCGCCATGCCATGCGTTTTTTGTATTAATACTTGGCATGTGTTCATTTACTATAACATCATGGTATTCTTCTGGAAAAAAATCTAAAATACTAGCAGGCAATTCTGCATTAGCTTTTATGCCAACCATTTTCTTACCGTCACTATTTAAATAAATTGGTGTGCCTTCTAAAGATGCTAAACCAATAAAATCGTTACTAGTTTCTATTAAAGAAAGTAACCTTTGGTTATTAGACTCGGCTTTTTTACGCTCGGAAATATCACGTATTATTGCCAGTACTTTTCCATCAGTTTGTAGTTTTGCCGAGACTTCTGCATCTACTAAAGTTCTGTTTTTACAAATTAATTGTCTTTCAAAAATTACAGGTTTTCCTTTAAGCAACGTTTCATACTTATTTTGACTTTTAATCACATCACCTACTATAATTTCCTGTAGCTTTAATTTTAAAAATTCTTTTTTAGTATATCCTAATATGCTGTAGGCTGCTTTATTAAAACTATAAATAGTTCCATCGAATGAATATGTAAGGATAGCATCACTTGCTTGATTAATTAATGATTTATAGGATTCATCTCTCTTTTTTACTTCCGCAATTATTTTAAATTTTACAATGGCAATTTTTGCTAAACTAACAGCAGAATTTAATTCTGCTATTTCTTTTAAAGAAGGCGTTTTAATGGCATTACTATAAATTGCGAACGTGCCTAAAACCATACCTTTTTCAGAAAGTATTGGAATAGACCAACACGATTTTAAATTGTGTTTTAATGCAATATCTTTATAATCTACCCATAATTTATCTGTACTAATATCTGAAACAATTACTGGTTTTTTAATATATGCTGCTGTACCACAAGACCCTACGTTTTTACCTATTGCTACGCTTTTAATAGCTGAGTTGTACGGTTTAGGAGTGTTTGGTGCCGAAATAAGCTCCAAATGTATGCCGTCGTCATGCAATAAACTAATCGATCCAAAGGACTCTGGGTAAAGCGATTCGTAATTGATTATGATGTGGTCAAACACCTTTTTAATGGATGTATTATTAGCTATTAAATCTAATACATGGTTTTCATTAATTAATTTTTGCTCTACTTTTTCGCGTTCAAATATTTCTTTCTCTAAATCTAAATTTTTTTTCTCTAGCTTTCTAATCAGTCGATTACTATAAAGTTTTAAAGCTTCTTTTTCTGTAAATTGTGTTTCTCCTTTAGATTTTACCGGAGGATTATCTAAAACCAATAGTTTTTGAACCACCTGTAATATTTTGTCTGGATCTGTTGGTTTTCTTAAAAAACGGTCTGCACCAAGTTTTAAAGCAAAATCTTCATCAGATTTTTCAGTGTAAGTAGATGTGTAAAAAACAAAAGGGATATTTTTAAATAATTCATTTTTTTTGCATGCCTGACAAAACATATAGCCATCCATCACGGGCATTAAAATATCCGAAATAATAAGATCTACACGAGTTTTATGTAGCTTTTTTAAAGCGTCCTCACCATCCTTAGCTTCAATTACTGTAAAATCTGCTTTCTCAAGTATAACCCTGAGCAAGTATAGGTTTTCTAATATGTCATCTACTATTAAAATCGTTTTCATTCTAGTTAATTCTGATTTTTTAAACCATGTATACTTTCCATTTGTTTAACAAAAGTATCGGGATTAATAGGTTTTTCTATATATCCATCGGCTCCTGCTTCTATAGCTTTTTCCTTATCCCCTCCCATGGCATATGATGTTACTGCAATAATTGTGGTGTTTTTTGGCAAACCATTATGCCTTAATTTGGCACATATTTCATAGCCATCCATATCTGGTAATTGGATGTCTATTAAAATAATTTCGGGATGGTTTTCATGAGCTAAATTCAATCCATCAACACCATTATAAGCATTAAGGACATTGTAGTTACTGTTTTTAAGTAAATACGTTAACATATACATATTTTGCTCGTTATCTTCAATTATTAAAACAGATGGTTCCTTGTTGTTTTGCATATAATAATGAATGGTTTATGTTTGTAAAATATTACTTTTAATTAGTTAATTGTTTGATAATTGACATTATTTATTATTGGAGTGTTCCAATGGTAATTTAAAGGTAAAATTACTCCCTTTTCCCAACTCGCTTTCTACATGAATGGAGCCTCCTAATTTTTCGATTAAATTTTTACTAATTGCTAGCCCCAAACCAGTACCTTCATGGTTTCTACTAAGCCCGCCTTCAAGTTGAATAAACGGCATAAATAATTTTATAATATCGTTTTTACTTATTCCGATTCCTTGGTCTATTACCTGTGTAACAAGTGTTTTATCTTTAACAGCTACTTTTACAAGCACAGTACCCGTTTTTGAAAATTTTATGGCATTAGACAGTAGGTTTAATAGAATTTGCTCAATCCTTCGTTCATCACTTACTAAAGTAATATCCATACTTGAAATTTCTGTTTTAATATCTAGCCCTTTTTTTGAAGCTTGTGGCAATAGAAATTCTATGGTTTTTTCTAAACATGATAAGTAATTAAAAGGATAAAATGACACCTTTAATTTACCTGCCTCAATTTTAGAAATATCTAAAACATCGTTAATTAAACCCAATAAATGCTCGCCACTATTTTTAACCATTTCTAGTTGCTTTTTTTGCTCCTCATTAAGTGGTCCCGCTATTTCTTTTAATAATATTCCAGTAAAGCCAATTATAGAATTCATGGGTGTTCTTAACTCATGAGACATGGTTGCCAAAAATGCAGACTTCATTAAATCGGCCGATTGTGCTTTTATTTTCTCTTTTTCCAATTGGTTTGTTCTTAATTCTACCAATTCTTCTAGATGGTTTTTATATTTTGTGATTTCCTCTTCAGATTTTACTTTTTCGGTAATATCAACAACCATACCTATATACCCAGTAATTTCGTTGTCAATGATAACCGGAGCTGTAATAACATCCCAAAATACAATTTTACCATCTTTATGTAAATAACGCCCTTGATCTTTATATGGTATCCCTGCTTCCATGGCATCTACCCATTTTTTTGTAACTCTTTCTCTATCTTCAGGGTGTATGGCATTAACCCAGTTTAAACCTAGTGCTTCTTCTTGGGTTAATCCTATCATGTGTATATCGGCTGCATTACCATAGGTTACATTTCCATCGGGATTTACAAAAAATATTCCTATGGGTGAAGCATCTACCATGGCTCTAAATTTAGCCTCACTCTCTTTTAATGTTTCTTCCTGTTTCTTTCGTTCAGTAATATCTCTTATTACTCCAATAAGGTACTTATTACCCTTCTCATCAATGAATCTGGTTTTTTTTGTAGAAATAAATCGCGTTTCTCCTCCTTCAACATTAACGCTGTCTTCATTAACGTCCTCAATTCCTTCAGATAGGACTAGATTATCAACCTTGAGGTACCTTTCTCTTTCTTCTGGAGGGACACTATTAGCAAAAATTTTACCTAATATTTCGTCTTTCCCCCTATTAAATAATTTATAAAAAGCATCATTTGCTATAAGAAAACGGCTTTTATAATCTTTAACAAATACGGGGTCTCCAATATTATTTATAATGTTATCGAGGTATTCTTCACTTTCAATAAGTTTTGCTTCAGCCTTTTTTCTTTCTGAAATATCAATTACCGTTCCTTGAAAAGCAATTGCTTCGCCTTGGTCATTTTCTACCACTTCCATTTGTACCATTACATATTTAATGGTATTGTCTTTACAAAGCACGCGATATTCAAAAGGTGAATTGTCTTTATTTTTTATGCGTTGTTCAACTAATCTATTATGAAACTCCCTATCATCTGGATGCACACAACTTAAAACGGTATCGTATTTTAATGGTGTATTTGGGTCAACATCATATATTTCATACATTAAATCTGACCAATACACATTATCATTTATAATATCCCAACTCCAATAGCCAATGTTTCCAATTCTAATTGCGGCCTCTAGCTTATGTTGTATTTCTAAAATCTCTTTTTCAGCTTTTCTCTTTTCTGTAACATCTCTTATAACTCCAATTAAAAATTTAGTGCCTTTTTCATCAACAAATCTGGTTTTTTTGGTAGAAATTAATCGTGTTTCATTGCCTCTGACCGTAAGACTTTCTTCATTTACATTTTCAATACCAGTAGACAGCACTTGCTTATCTATCCTTAAAAAAATCTCTTGCTCTTCAGGCGTTACATCTTCAGCTAAAGTTTTACCAATTATGTCTGCTCTTGAAAGGTGGAACATTTTACAAAAAGCATCATTTACAACCAGTAAACGACTTTGCTCATCTTTTACAAATAACGGATCTCCAATATTACTAATAATGTTATCTAGGTATTTCTCGCTTTCTATTAAAAGCTCTTCGATTTTTACACGCTCTGTGATGTCTGTGAAATAAATTGTTAATCCTTCCGGCGACGGATAAATCCTGTTTTCAAACCATTTATCAAACGGCGGATAATACTCTTTAAGATATTGCGTTTGTTGGGTTTCTACAGCTTTATAATACAAATTATAAAAAGGCAGGCCGACACCATCCGGAAACTCTGTCCAAATATGTTTACCAATTAAGCTGCTCGGGTTTCTGCCTAAAAACTCTCCCGCCTTTTGGTTTACATAAGTATAGCACCAATTGGTATCTAAGGCCACAAAACCATCTGAAATATTATTTAAAGTGGTTTCTATTTGAGATGTTAATTTTTTCTCTTCTTGTTTTATTTGAACCTTTAGGTCTTCGTATTTTTCCTTATAATTTATTATTGAAAAAACATCTCGTTCTTGGTTTGCAATAAACGTCGTTTTTGTGTTTTCGCTATCTAAATATTTTACATACAAATAGAGTATTATTGAGTAAATGATAGCGGCAATGAATTTACCTAAAAGATGGCCTAATAATGAGGTTTTGAATAAGGGAGTTCCATAAAAAATCGCAAGATTAAAAGCTACGGCATCAAAAATTAAAACGGACCATAGAGAAATGAATATAATTAAAAAAAAAGGGAGTTTTTTAAGTTTTAAAATTAAATATTGATATAGAACAACTAATAGTAAAAAATCCATAAATAGGATAGCAGTTCCGATAATAAAATACTTTAGATTTATATTAAAAACAGAATCAGGATTTAATGTAGTATTATTAATTTGGCTATCAATAATTTGCTGTAAATAAGTAATTTCAAACATCAAAGACATAATGATATTTGAAAGAACAATACCAATAATAAGAGTTCTGGCACTAGCGACGCCTTCTTTTATATAAATTAATAAAACAGCAAATAATACCCCGCTAAATAAAATTATGGAACCAGGGTAAATGACATAATCGTCGAAAAAAATAAAACTAAGCGAACTCCCCAAATTGGCTTGCAAATATTGAACTGCCCCTAAAAGAATATAAAGTGGGGCTAAGCCTAGTCTTGCTCTTAATCTAAAGAGCAGGAGTATACTGGAAGACAGAAGTAAAAACTCAGTAATTATAATGGTGTAAATGTTCATACAATATTTATTTCCTTAAATGCATTTCTTGTTTAGCCCTTATAGTTCTTAGAAACAATAATTAACTTACAGATAGCACATCTAGTTATTCATCTTAGCGATGGTCTTAAAAAAATACTTAGAGAGGAATTACTAAAACACACTTGGATGTATTTTAGTACGATTGTAAATTTTAAGAAAAACGATTAAACACAATAAATATAACAAAAAAACGGTAAGCTTTTTATTACCAGATAATTATTATGTTTTAGTTTTAAAACCATTATCAGATACCGTTTTCATTTTAACCAATACCATAAAATATCCGGTTTTTTAAAATCTGCCAAAAAATAAAAAAGAGCCGCAATTTCTTGAAACTCTCTTTATTGATTAATAGCGATAGTTAGACACAAATGTTTATGAAAGGTCACATTTAGATTACAATTTAGAAACCTCTTTCAAAGCAAAAAAGGAACACTTTAATCGATACAATTTTTAATTGAACAGCTTCTTATAATAATCATCTGCCATTCTTTGGGTTGTAAAGTCAGGGATAACATCATCCATAGCTTTAAACACAATGTCCTGCCATTGGTCAGGATTATCATAATAGGTTGGAATAACTTTATTTTCTAAAATATGGTATAAATTATCTGAATCTAAATTATCCTGATCCCAAGTTGGCAAATGATGGTCCAATGCCGGTAATACAAAACAATTTTGTTCATCTTTCTTAAATTCGGGAATCCAACCATCGTCTGTCGATACATTTACAGAACCATTCATTGCAGCCGTCATACCACTTGTGCCCGAAGCTTCGCGAGTAATTCTAGGTGTATTTAACCAAACATCTGAACCACATTTTAATCTTTTAGACAAGTCTATTTCATAACCAATAAGCACGGCGAGATTTGGCTCATGCTTAGACTGATGCACCAAATGATTAAACACATCAATGGCATTGTAATCGAAAGGATATGGTTTTCCTGCCCAAATAATCTGTACAGGGTGCGTATTGTTAGAAATTAATCTTTTAAAACGATTATAATCACGCAAGAGTAGATCTGCTCTTTTATAGGCTGCAAAACGTCTGGTCCATACAATAGTTAATACGTTAGGGTCAAATCGTTTTCCCGTTTGCTTGTAAACCTCTTCAAAAAGTTCGCTTTTTAACTGCGTTTTTCTTTCTTTGTAAATAACAGCATCCGCTTTCATCCAAGATTTCTTGATTATTTCGTCTTGCCAAAATTTTTGATTTTGAGCATTGGTAATCGGAATAATTTCACAAATATCATCATAATCCTTCCACATATCATTAGCAACTATAGCATGAAGTTTTGATACTCCATTTGCCTTTCTAGCCATTCGTAATGCCGAAACGGTATAATTAATCATTCCTCCGTTTACCATTTCACGATGTAACTCTTCATCGGAAAGTGTTCTACCAAAAAAACCACATCTGTTTAAATGTCTTGCATCTCGTTCTTCATTTCCCGCTTTCTCGGGTGTATGCGTAGTAAACACCATTTGTGCTTTGGTTACACCTCTATCTCTTAAATAATAAAATGCCGGTAATGCGTGCCCTTCATTTAAATGATAAGTATCTGCACCGCCTAAAGCTTCAACAACTTTAGCGCCTGCAATGCCCAACACAATACTTTGTGAGACTCTTGTTACTGGGTTTTGATCGTATAGGTGATTTGTAATTGTTCTTGATAAATGGTCGTTCCCATCAACATCAGTACTTAAAAAATACATGGGTACGGTTCCAAAAACTTCAGGTTTTAAAACATAAGCCCTAACCTTTACATGCGGATTATCATGAAGCTTTATCTCTACTTCTATGCCGGTGTCTTCTAAAAAATCAAAATGCTTTACGTTAAATTCTGTTTTTAATGTTTGGTCTTCATTTCTTGCCTGATCGTAATAACCATACTTCCATAGCATGCCAATCCCAATCATATTCTGTTTTAACTCTAAACCAGAACGCATGTGCGATCCTGCCAAAAACCCAAGGCCTCCAGAGTAAATATTAAATGTTTGGTCTATGCCAAATTCCATACTAAAGTAGGCTACTTTCTTTTTATATTTTTTTGCCGGCGTGTAAGGATGGTACCATTTACTATATATATGTTCCATAAAAAAATGTGTTTAAAAAATTAAACTATAAATGTAGCTAAAATAGATGTTTTATCATCTATTAAACCACAACGAATTGTTAATTTATATCGACTATTAATTTCGCTTAATTTGTTAGTTTTTAATATTTTATGATGAAAATCAGAAAGAAATCAAAAATGATTTTAATCTTAAAATTTTAATAAACAGACCTTCCAGAAAACAAAAAAATATTCCAATTTTCTATATGTTTAAAAAAATCAGAAAAATCCATTATTTTACACCTATCATATTGTTATTCAAAAGATTGCAATTTTACGTACAAAATTGTACCTTTAGATTAGAGTAGGATTAATCTACGAACCAACCTTTCTGTTACGCTTAAAAATGAATAAAGATGAACAGTTGCTGAATAAACTGAAGCAAGTTGTACTTAACAACTTTGAAAACGAACATTTTAGTGTGCAGGAATTATCAGAATTGGCCGCCATAAGTCGATCACAACTACACAGAAAGCTAAAACGGCTAAAAGGCCAATCCATTAGCCAGTTTATTAGGGAAATTAGACTTGAAGAAGCCTTGGAATTATTGCAACAAGATGCTGCTACGACTTCAGAGATCGCCTATAAGGTAGGGTTTAATAGCAGCTCTTATTTTCATAAATGCTTTTTGAACTTTTATGGCTATCCACCAAGTGAGGCCAAACATATATACTCAAAGAAACAACAACATGAGACCAAAAGAAATGAAGTAGAAAGCAAATCTATTTTTGAACCCTCAGTGATTGACAAACAATCAATAAAGCATTTAACCAATAGAAAAAAACGAGCATCACTTATTAAATTTACTGCTCTAGCCATTTTAGTCTTTCTGATAAGCCTCACTGCAATTTATGTAATTAACCACAATAGATCTACTTCTCCAAAAGAAAAATCGATTGCTGTATTACCTTTTAAAAACCTGAGTACCGATGCGCAGAATCAACACTTTGCAGATGGCCTAGTAGAAGATTTACTCAATCGGCTATCATTGGTCCCGGAGTTTAAGGTTATTTCCAGAACCTCTTCCGATACGTATCGACATAGAGACCCGGACAAAAAGGTGTCTGATATTGCTTCGGAATTGAACGTTTCCTATGTCATTGAAGGCAGCATTCAAAAACATGAAAATAAAGCTAGAATTACAGTTCAATTAATTGATGCAAAACAAGACGACCACTTGTGGACCAAAACATTTGATGAAGATTTTAAAGATGTTTTTAAAATACAAAGTGCTATTGCCATAGAGGTTGCCTCTGGATTAAGTACTATTCTAACAAAAAAACAGGCCCTCAACATAAAAAAAAACCAAACCGATAATGTTAAAGCTTTTGAACTCTACCAACTTGGGCGTTATTATTGGGGCAAACGTGTATATAATGAATATGCTACAGCCATCAACTATTTTGAACAAGCTATTGCCGAAGACCCAAATTACGCTTTAGCTTATGCCGGTTTAGCCGATACTCATTTTTTAATGATTTGGTACACTGAGGATTACGAGAAAATGATAACCCTTAGAAACAAGGCAGAAGCACTGGCACTAAAAGCTTTAAAACTTGATCCAAACCTTGTTGAAGCCTATACGGTTTTAGCTACGCTTTATTTTTTTATAGATTGGGAATGGGAAAAAGCAGAAAATATGTTCCTACATGCTTTACGGTTTAACAAAAACTATTCTACGCTTCACCATCGCTATTCAGAACATTTAAGTACGACCGGAAGACATCTTGAAGCTAGAAATCACATTAACAAAGCTTTAGAGCTAGACCCGTTATCCTTTATTGTAAGGGAGGTTAGTGCAAAACTCTATTTAAACAGGGGAGAATTTGATAAAGCGCTTAGCGAATCACATCTAGCCGGAGAATTAAACAAAATCCACGAGACCCCACAGTGGTATAAATTTTTTATATGCCTAAAAAAAAATGACGACAGACTTGTTTTAAAGAGCCTTAGGGAACTCGCTGAAATGAATGATATTGCATATACACCTAAAACTTTGGACAGTATTTACAATACCTCCGGGCGAAATGGATTGCTGCAATGGGCCGTTGATTCTACAGGAGATTTATTACGGAAAGCCCACTGTTATGTTTTTGCAGGTAAATACAATGAAGCCTTGGATTATCTTGAAACAGCATACGCTAATGGCAGCAGAATGGAAGACGTACCCTACTGGTACCCTTCAGAAAAACTACATGAGATGCCTCGATTTATAGCCTTAATGAAAAAAATGAACCTCCCTTGGAAACCTGATTCCCACTTGGAACACTAAGGCTTTCATGTACTTTGCTACTTCACGTTTGAATTCAAATTACCAAAAAAAGCAACATAATTTTTGGAAAAGTTTAAGCTTTTCGCAACATGATTGATACACATTGCTTTAAAAATTCTTCCATATTTGTAATAAACCATTTACTCGGATGGTCATCACAATCATTTTGTTAACCAAGTTATGGCAGCAAAAACCACAAAATTTATTAACCTTTTAAAAAACAAAAGTCATGAAAACAATTCAAACCATAATACTCAGTATCTTGAGTATGACACTTTTTTCTGCTTGCATCCCTTCTGGAGATGGAGCTATAACAGTTCCTTTTAAGGCAAATTTTTATACAGACCGAAATTATGATAATACAGGAGAAGGAGTTTGTACGGAAGACCCTTACCTAGGTTTTAACTACCAAGTTGGAAAAGGTAAAGCAACACTCCTAGGATCCATGGATGTCACCATCTCTTTTTGTGGAAGTGAGGGCACCCCTTTTTACAAAAATGGTATAGGTACATTTGTTGCCGCAAATGGAGATAAATTATATATAAAAATTCCTGCTGAAGGTGAAATTGGCGAGGTTTATCCCAAAGAAAATCATGAACTATATGAACTTCAATTTCAGGACAAGTTCTCCTTTAATGGCGGTACTGGTAGATTTTCTGGGGCCACGGGCGAGGGCTATACAGATAGTTTTGTAGACCTGCTTGATGATGATGGTAATTTTTTACCTGAACACAGAACAGACCATGTTTGGAGAGGAATCCTGAAATTACCTAATAAATAAAATTGGGTGTACGTATAAAATTAATTAAATAGATGACCTGATTATTAAACGAACCAATGTTGTTGGCAGTAATTTAGTACCGAAATAGAATGATATTTAATTCAATGCGTGCATCCAATATTCTTAAAATAATCTTCATTTTCAAAGTAAGGCCATGACAAGCCTAAGCCATTAAGCATTGAACTAGAGGGCGTAAATACTTCTAAAAGTAGGATAAGGAAAAAACAAAAACTTCCCCAAAACAAAAATGCATCCCAATCTTCTGTAAAGAAAAAAGGAAAGCTTTCCATTGGTTTAACTACCTAAACTATTACCATTTCATACTACTATTTAGACTTAGACATAATATATGATTTATCTATAGTTGTCCTAACAAATGCTGATATTGGTGGCCCTAGATAAGTTTCAATACCATCCAACCCTAAAGTATAGGCACCACCAGTATTAATAATGGAAGAAGTATCATCAATTACGAACTCACCAAATTCATTAGTTGAATATATTGTTTTAATTGTACCAGATAATTTTGATCCCTTACTAATTGCTCCAGCACCCCAAAATGGAGCAACTGTCCACTCATTAAAATTATAAAGCACTTCCCCATTTTCAAGGATACTAAGCCAAATAAACCATTCTTGAGTAACAATATTATTACTTAAATAAGATTGCGATATTATATTCCCCGACCAATAACCATTATATTGACCCGCGTATATTTTGAACAATTCATTTTCAGGGATTTCAAATATCATATCACCAAATGGACCAGAAACATTTTGATCTTGATCAGCATTTAGCACGTAAATTCCTCCTACATTAATATAAATACCTACTGATAATTTATACTTTGACGGTAATATCGGTGTATTAATAAGTTGACATATCTTTGACGCTATACTCGGTGCTCCAGGAGCTGGAGACGCACCTAAAGTTGAGCAATATAACAATAAACTTTTTGTTAAAACCTCGCATGTTCCATAAGCGGGCAAACCTGCAACATTAAAAGCTACACCAACCTGTGAACACAAATAAGTAGTCCCAGCTACAGCTCCAGATGCCATTAATGGTTCAATTCCTGAGCATAACGTACCTAATACATCTTCCGCTTTTGAACAAACTTTATTAAAATCAATTTCTTCAGCAACAGGTTCTGAAATATAAAATGAAAAAACTCCGTTTTCAATTGACTGAGGCTTAGCTTTATAACTATAGTTCATTAGGTCTCCTTTATTATCTACTCCTCTTGCTTCAACAATTACATTCGCATCATCAAATGGCTGTCCATCCATTCTCAATCTTACTTTTAAATTTGCACCTGGTTTTATATTTGATTTTAATGAATTATTCTTTTTTGATTTTGTTTTAACTCCCTTAGATAAAAAGGTAATTTCATCTCCTTCTTCCAAAGGTGAATTTAAATTTGTTTGAAAATATACTTGGTTTCCATTTTCCGAAATTGCTAAAAGTTTTATTTCAGTTTCATTTAACCATTCAATACCTATATACTCCCCATTTGGGCTTGATATTGATTCTATTCTTCCATTTTCTAAAAGATCAATTAATATTGGGTCATCAAATTCCTCAACTTTAACCATTACGTAATCTACAGATATTACAGTTCCATCACTATCTTTAGTTCCATAAAAACTAACATCTCCTTCTGTTGTGTATGTCCTAAATATTAATGAGTTTGAGGCATCTTGTGAAATACCATATTTAGGATCATTTACAACTTCATTAGATTCATCATTTACACTCTCATTTTTAGAACAGGAGTTAATAATAATTAATAAACAAATTATAAGGGTTGACTTTAAGAAATTTTTCATGAGTGGAGATTGTTGGTTAAAACCTTTGAAATTATAATAATATCGCAACTTAAGCAATACTCAAATTGAGTATAACACAATCTATCTTTAAATTACACTAGCTTAAAGTAAAAAATACTCATCATTAAAAGAACTTAATATCAAAAAAGACTCTAAAACAAAAAAGCATCCCAATCTTCTTATTCAGAAAAAAGGAAAGCTTCTCATTGGAATACCAAATTAACTTTGGTATAACTACGTCCTAGATTCCTCTAGGAACAACACAACATCTTGCTATTGCCAAAAAAAGCCCTAATTTCTCAGAGCTTTCTTATAGCAATTTTTTTGCGGTCTGGACGGGACTGTAACCTTGCTCTAACAGCCCACCCATAGCAGTACAACTGCCAAATATCTTCATTAATGTTGACGATTTGTGACCTATTTACAATATTCAATAGTTCATTTTGTTTTCGTCTGGCACAAAAATAGTAATTTGAAACGAATTATTATATTTTTTTAAAAAAATTATTGATGCTATTGAAAGTACACCCAAAGTCTGGCGTCTAGTTTTACAAATAATTTAAAAGTCATTCATTTTTTAGACATCAACTAAATTCAACTGATTTAAATATTTGCTAGACCAATGCCCTACCTAAAAACAATTGCTTTAACGATGTATATCAAACATAACAGGCAACAGTCAGTATATGCTTCCTGTACTTAGCGTTGTCCTATTTCAAGATAAGGCGTTACATTCAAAATTTACAAATTACTCTTTAGCTGCCAACCAGCGTTCTGCATCTAACGCGGCCATACACCCTGTTCCTGCTGCTGTTACCGCTTGCCTATATACATGATCTGCCGCATCTCCAGAAACAAAAACACCATCAACATTTGTCTTAGAAGTTCCCGGGTCATTAATAATATAACCTGTTTCATCTAATTTTAAATAGTTTTTAAAGATATCAGTATTGGGCTTATGTCCAATAGCTACAAAAAATCCAGTCGCTGGAATCTCATGTTTGTCATTGGTTTGATTGTTAAAAACCCTCACTCCTGTAACAAGTTGACCATCCCCTAGAACCTCATCAGTTTCTGTATTGAACAGTATTTCTATGTTTTTAGTGCTCTTAACTCTAGCAGCCATAATCTTTGAGGCTCTAAACTCATTACGCCTTACTAACATGGTCACCTTTTTACAAAGTTTGGATAAATATTGTGCTTCTTCACACGCAGAATCCCCAGCACCGACAATTACAACCTCTTGATTTCTATAGAAAAACCCATCGCAAATTGCACATGCCGATACGCCTCCACCGAGTTTTAAATATTTTTGTTCAGAATCCAAGCCCAAATATTTTGCTGATGCACCAGTTGAAATTATAACTGTATCGCAATGGATTTCCTTGTTATTGTTAACCCATACTTTATGAGTGCTTCCCGAAAAATCCACTTTTGTAACCCATCCGTCACGCACATCAGCTTCAAATCGTTCTGCCTGTTTTTGTAGCTCTAGCATCATTTCTGGCCCCGTAACTCCATCGGGATATCCTGGAAAGTTTTCAACTTCATTTGTAGTTGTTAGTTGTCCACCTGGTTGTGTCCCTTGATACAAAACGGGTTTCATATTAGCCCTAGCCGCATAAATAGCTGCCGTATACCCTGCTGGTCCTGAACCAATTATTAGACATTTTACTTTTTCTGTATGATCAGACATAATTTCATATTTATATTAAACTTTAAACCAATTTCGAATAATATCTTTTTCAATTTGATGGTTTCCTTTATGGATAAACTCATTTTTAATGGCGCTAT